>JADGAZ010000012.1:105379-131109 GCA_015231755.1 Magnetococcales bacterium
CTGGCGTCCTTTTGCAATCATACTTTGTGCGAACATGGACATCATTTTCTCTTCCTCCTCGGGACGTACCCTGCGAATGATCTCACGTACCGTCGGCTCATCGTAGTTGCGGTAGGTCTCGACCACATAGCGCATGAGAAACCGGAAATCTTCATCCGGAATTTCGACCAGCGCTTCGACCAGCAACTCTTTCATCTGAATCTGCTGGCCATCACGAGTCGCGTATTTTGCCGCCAACAGCCACGCCCGCAGGTTGGGTTGACGGGAGAGTTGCCGATCATCGATGCGGCCCAGATCCAGCACCGTGAACCGGAAGTTCAACAGATATGGATGCCAGCCTTCTTCGGCATCCACCAAGGCCAGAAATTCATCCGGAACCCGCCATGCGGTCGCGCCATGGTAGAACACGAAGGGGACGATGGCTGGAAGTCGTTCCCACTTGCCATGCTCGCGTTCCCATTGTTTCAACGCCTCGACCATGTATTTCGTCAACTGCCAGCCGATGCGCACGTCAGGGGAACTCTTGTGCTCGATCAGCACGTACAACAAAGCCGTCCGGCCCGTGAGCGTCTTGACCCGGTAGAGCCGATCCGTCAGATGGGCACGCAGCTCCTCATCGACGAACGAACCCTCCACCAACTCTGGCGGATCACTGGCCAGCACTTCCACCACTGCTTTTGGCAACCGTTCCCGCAGCAGAGTTCCCGCTGTGGTGGGATTGGAGAGCAAAGCTTTCAGGAATCGGTCGTGCGGATGGATAATATCAGTCATGGGCAATCCACAAGGAGCGACATATGTATGAAATCATCTTTCATCATCGTCGGCCTCATCATCGCCGACCTGTTGCCTCGTGCCCGATTCGGCAAATGAAGATTTGGGCCATGGCGACCCTTTGAACCTCAACCTTGTCTTAAGATTTTCGTGGAAATCCGCCTTGGTGTCCAGCGAAATCCAGTGGCTTCTGCGCCAAGCAGCCTGGCGATGAGGCTGGATGGAATCGGGTCGGATGGGGTGTGCGGCAAGGACCGGTTCCGCTCCTTTGATCTCGTTCATGCTGCCAGCATACCAAATGCCCCCGGCACAGTCCGCCAGCAGGGAATGATGCCAGTTCCACTGCGCGGTCAAGATCTGGAGCCAGAGTGTGGACGGGGGGATGTCGATGACTTTTTGGCCTTATGGCCGTTTTTGCGTTTTGATGCCCGGCCAGCCATAAAAGGTTTTCAGTCTCCGGTCGATCCGGACGATAAATCAGACAGTGAGTGGTGTTTTCACGTTTGTTTCTATCGTTAATGGTCGCAACGGTCCCGAAACCAAAGAGTCGCTTATGTCCTTGACCCTGTATACCAATCTGGCTGCCTTGCAAGCCAGTCGTGTCATGACGCGCCATACCGACGCGTTGGGCCAGTCCATGCGTCGGCTCGCTTCGGGAGTGCGGGTGGAAAGTGCTTCCGACGATGCAGCGGGGTTGTCGATCATCCAGCGCATGAGCGCCCAGATCCGGGGCGCCAACGCGGCCATACGCAATGTCAATGATGGGATCTCCATGCTCCAGGTGGCCGACGGCGCCCTGGAAGGCACCTCAGACGCCTTGCAACGCATCCGCGAACTGGCGGTGCAGGCCGCCAGTGACACCCTCGGCGACACGGACCGGATCAGCCTGAGCGCGGAAAAAGATCAATTGATCTCCGAGATTCAGCGTATCGCGTCCCAGACCACCTACAACGACACCACCTTGTTGAATGGTGTCACCAATGTCGCCTATTTCCAGCAGCAAGGTGGCACCACGGGGGGATCCCGAACCTCCTATCAGGCGGTTTTCCAGATCGGGACCGATGCGGGCCAGACCTTGGCCATCGATATGAATCTGGCCTATGTGAGCGCATTGGGGTTGGGCAATGATGGCAGTCTGGCCTCCATGCTCACTCAGAACGGGGCCAATAGCCTCATCAGTCGGGTGGACAGCGCCCTGGATTCGGTTTCGGAGATCCGGGCCAATTTGGGAGCGATGCAGAACCGTTTCGAGGCCATTTTGCAGGGGCTCTCCTCTCTGGAAGAAAATACCCAGGCTTCCCGTTCCCGCATCCGTGACGCGGACATCGCCTTGGAAACGGCCCGTATGGCCCGTGAAAACATTCTGCAACAGGCGGGCATGGCCATTTTGGCCCAGGCCAACCAGCAACCCCGGATCGTGCTGCAATTGTTGAATTGAAATGACAGTTGGCAGAAAAATTGCTTGAAGCAGGATGGTTGAGACCATCACGGGAGTATGCCAGCATGCAAGCCATCGAAATTCAAACCGATATCTCTCCGGAAGGGCATATCTGCCTCCCGTCGCCCCTGCGGAGTCTTTACGGACGTCAGGCCCGTTTAATCTTGATGGTGGATGAATTGGCTTCGGCGGGTGAGGCGGTGGTCCAGGATCCGTTGCAGGCCGTTCAGGGGGTGTACCGGGAAGAGGCCGAGTGTGACACGGTGATGATGGCCGATATGGACAAGGTGTGGCATGTCTGGCAGGAACTCGCCAGCGAATCCCCGGATCACGCCGCCTTCAACCAGGAGGCCCTGGTGGCCCGGATCCGGGAGATTTTGCCCCGGTTGATTGCCATCTATGCCATGGGGGAGCGGATCGAAAAAGGTTCCGGCACCATGGGCAGTCCTTTGGAGCTGGCGGTGCTGATGGAAGGGGAGTCGGATCCGGTCACCTTGTGGTCTTTGGCCCGGGAGTTGACCGCCTTGGCGGAGTGCCGGGTGGAGCTGTTCGATCTGCGGGTCTCTTCCACGTTGACCCAGTATCAGGTGGTGACCACCGCCGAACGGTGGTGGGTCGCCAATCCCCAGGCCGGACTGTTTGAATGTTTTGTCTTGAGCGAAAAAACCGCCCTGGAAGAGTCCCGGGTGAGCCTGCTGGCGGAACTGCGTCCCGAGGCGCTTCACTCTTGCGGTCCGGAGTGATCCGGCGCCGGGGGTGACGCGGAGGCGAGGGCATCCAGGGCCAATTTTTTTTGTTCCAGATGACTTTGCCACTGGATGGTGGAGAGGTGGCGTTTCTCCTGGTTGCAGGTCATGCAGGCCGGTACGCAATTGCCTTTGGTGGTCTTTCCGCCCCGGATCAGGGGGGTGACGTGATCCATGGTCAAATCTCCCGGATGACACCTTGCACCACAATAATGACAGCGGCCCTGTCCCACCTGCCCTTTCCACCAGGGGGAACGCTTCAGCTCCTTGGCCTTGAGCCGCTCTCTTTGCACCCCGTCCGGGTCGGCGGCGATGAACAGATCGTCGATGTTCATGATCCCAGATACCTCTGATAAATCGGCGTCACCCGTTTGAAACGACTCTCCAGCGCCGGAATAATCTCTTCTTCCAGGGCGTGACACAAACGTCCAAGCCGCACCCGTACCCGCGGATCCGGACCGATGCGGTTTTCCGAACGGTCGTGGAGCAGCCGCAAGCGGTTTTCCGTGAACCGGTACAGGCCATAGGCCTCTTCCAGCGTCAACGCCTCCCCGGACTGCAAAATGCCCGCCTTGGCCAGGGCCCGCAGGGCGTGGGGCAGGTTGGGGCGCACGATCTCCGGATGGGCGGCGCCGTGGGCCAGCAACAAATATTGCACCAAAAACTCCACATCCACCACGCCGCCCCGGCTTTGTTTGATGTCGATCCAGCCCGGAGGTGGGCTTTTTTCTTCCAGGATGCGCAGCCGCATGGAGGCCACCTCCCGGCGCACGGTGTCCGGATCGTGACCTCGGGCGAAAATCGAGGCGATCACCCGGTTCAATTCGGCGATAAAACCCGGATCCCCGGCAATGAGACGGGCGCGGGTCAGGGCCTGATGCTCCCAGATCCACGCCTCGTGGGTCTGATAGTGGAAAAATGAATCCAGTGAGGTGACCACCGGTCCGGATTTGCCCGAGGGTCGCAGGCGCATGTCCAGTTCGTAGAGTTTGCCGGAGCGGGTCATGGAGGTGATGGCGGTGATGATCTTTTGTCCCAGCCGGGAGAAGAACTGGCTGTTGGGCAGGGGGTGATCCGGATGATCGGTGCGTTGCTCCTCGCCCCGGCTGCCGTGGATGAAGATTAGATCCAGATCCGAGGCGAATCCCAATTCCCTGCCCCCCAGCTTGCCCATGGCCATGATGGCGAAGGGGGCTTCCTGGCTGATTCCCTGGGGGTTGATGAAGCGGGGAGTGCCATAACGCTCTTGAAGCTCTTTCATGGCGTCGGCCAGAATCCGGTTCAAGGTGACTTCGGCCAGCAGGGAGAGTCCGGAGGTCACCTCTTCGGGTTCCGCCAATCCAGAGAGATCCCGGATGCCCAGACGCAGGGTCTCCACATTCTTGAACTCCCGGATGAGGCTCAAGCCTTCCTCCGGATCCCGGGCCTTGTCCATGGTTTGATTCAAATCCGCGGTCAATTCGCCACGGTTGCGGAAACGACCGAGAAAATCGGTGGTGACCAGCCCGTCCATCAATTCCGGATGATGAATCAGAAAGCGCGACAACAGCCCCGAGGTGCCGAAAAGCCGGATCAACAGCTTGAGCACCGGGGGATTTTCTTTCAGGAGCGCCAGGTAGTTGACCCGGTGTCCCAGTCCTCTCAAAAAGGTTTCGGCGTGTTGCAAGGCCATGTCCTGATCCGGAGCGACCAGCACCTCCGCCAGCAACGGCACCGCGATGCGGCCATACCACTGGCGCGCCGCTTCGGTGAGACGGCTGGAAGGCCCTTCCCGCAACACCGAGATCAGCCCCAACGCCTGTTGAGGATTCTCGAAGCCCGCCTTGCGGATCGCCTCCAGGGCGCCGGTTTCGTTTTCCTGACTTTCCAGAAGGGCCAGCACCACCGGCTCCGGACGCTCTCCGTCCTCCCGTTCCCCCTCGAAGAACAGTTGGCCATAAATGCCATGCACCTCCTCGACCACCCCTTGCAGCCGGGCCAGGAACGGTTCGGCAGTGGCGAATCCCATGCGTCGGGCCAGGGCCAGCAGACCGGCGGGATCTTCCGGGATCGAGTGGGTCTGACGTTCTCGCTCGATCTGGAGCCGGTGTTCCACGGTGCGTAAAAAGCGGTAGTGGGCCACCAGGGTTTCGGCGGTGTGGGCCGGGAGCAGATTGGCGGTGACCAGTTGCGCCAGCACCTGTTCCGTGGCCCGCTGACGCAGTTGGGGATTTTTGCCCCCATGAATCAACTGCTGACATTGGACAAAAAATTCAATCTCCCGGATGCCGCCGTAACCGAGTTTGACGTTGCGGTGATAGTCCTGGCGGGCGGTGATTTTCTGGTCGATGCGCCGTTTCATGTCGCGGATGGCGTCCAGGGCCGCGAAATCCAGATAACGCCGATAGACGAAGGGTTGGAGATTGTTCAGGAACTGTTCCCCCAGCGCCCGGTCTCCCGCCACCGGGCGGGCCTTGATCATGGCGGCCCGCTCCCAGGTGCGGCCCCAGGATTCGTAGTAGATCTCCGCCGAGCGGCGCGACAGGGTCAGATCCCCGCTTTCCCCTTCGGGACGCAGCCGCAGGTCGATGCGGAAAACCATTCCGTCAGCGGTGGACTCTCCCAGCAGTCGGATCAGTTCCCGGCCCAGCCGGTTGTAATATTCCTTGATGGAGATGGGACGTTTGCCTTCGCATCCCCCGTGATCGTCGTCGTACAGATAGATCAGGTCGATGTCCGACGAGAAGTTCAACTCTCCGGCGCCGAGTTTGCCCATGCCCAGAATCACGAAACGGGCCGGATGGTGTCCTTCTTCGGCGGTTTCGGTCATGGGAGGGCCGTGGGCGGCGCTCAACCAGCGGTCCAGCCAGCGGTAGCCCGCCTCCAGACTGGCATCCGCCAGGGCGGAAAGACCCCAGGTGGTGTCGTGCAGCGTGGCCTCTCCGGTCAGATCCCGCAGACCGATGCCCAGAAAGGTCCGGTGTTTGTGACGCCGCAGAATGGCCGTCGCCTCGGCGCGGGAGTCGGTGGCCAGAACCGCTGCCACCACGCCTTGGTTCCAGGCCACCGGATCGTGGGCCAGATAGTCGTCGGCGAGACATTCCGGCCACTTGATCAGGACATGGGACAGATAGGGACTGTTGCCCCAGGCCAGCAACAGGCGTCGGCGCCAGAGCGGATCTTGCAGCCGTTGCGTGAGCCGGGCAATCGCCTCGGGTCGTGTGGCGGCGTGGGTCTGGACAAAATCCCGCAGCCGTCCCAGGGCCCCTTCGGGTTCGGCGGTGGTGGCCGCCAGGGCGCGGATGTGCGCTTCGGTCGGGTCGTCCAGTGGCAAAAGTGGCGAGATGGTCAATCCAAATGGCTCCAGAATGGGTTGGATCGGTCGCGGTTGATCGATGGGGAGCGGGGGATTGTTTTCAAGAACCGGTCTGCTCCCGCACGAAGACCCAGCGGCCCGGAGTGGAGAGTTCCTCCCGGAAGCGATAGCCCAAGGCGTTGAACGTTTTCAGGGGTTCCGGGGTGGTGAGGCGACGGGTGACCAGAAAACGGGCCATGGCCCCCCGTGCCCGTTTGGCCAGCAAAGCGATCACCTTCAGGCCTTCGGGTCGCGCCTCCAGGAAGACCGGGGTGAGCAGGGGGATGCCCGGCACCGCCTTGATGTAGGCCTCGGAGGCCAGATGGATCACCGTGGGATCGTCGTGGGTCGTCGCCTCGGCGGTGACGGCTCGGCTCAACCGCCGGTCCCAGAAGGGATACAGATCCTTGCCCGCCGGATTGGCCAGTTTGCTCGACATTTCCAGCCGGTAGGGCTGAATGCCATCCAAAGGCCGCAACAGACCGTACAGTCCGCTGAGAATGCGCAAGGATCCTTGCGCGAACTGCCAGTCATCCGGGGTCCAGGAGTCCACGTCGAGGCCGTCGTAGGTGTCGCCCCGATACAGCGCGGCGGCGTGTTTGGTTTGGGGCGGGTGTGCATCGGTGCTGAATTCCCGGAAACGCTCCGCGTTGAGTCGGGCCAGGGTCGGGCTGATGCCCAGCAGTGCGGCCAACTCCGTTTCCGAGTGGGATTTCAGCAATGCGGCCAACTGGTTGGCCTGTTCCACAAACGCCGGTCGGGTGCCGGGCAGGGTCAGGCGGGAGGGGGAGGGATCGAGAGTCTTGGCCGGGGAGATCAGGGCGAGCATGTTTTTTTAACGGGTTTCTCAGGTTTCGGGCGATTTGAGCCGGTGGCGGTTTCCGGCCTGGGGGACACAGGCGGGTTACGCCTTTTTTTTGATTCGGCGATTGTCAATCGTGTTGGAATTGTGAGGGAATTCCAAGCGGGAATCAAGCCGGGAAAAGGGGGATTCCACTCTTTTCCTTCCCCTGTTCAGGCCGCCATGGCCGGGGATCCACAGGATTGGCCGGGAGAAAAAGAGGGAGGCGAATCGGGAATGCCCGTGGCAATCTTTGTAAGGAGCGATTGTTTGTGGTATAAGCCTGTCCCATCGTCGGGCAGCCCGTGTCGGCTGACCGGAACGGTAAGGTATGCCTGTCATGACTCCATAGCAAGATCGCGGATCTCTTCTCCATGAAACCTAGCCATTGGTTGGTTGTCGGTGCTGTCTCTTTGATTACGGTGAGTCTTTGGGCCTGGTTCAATCGACCGCTGGAAGAACCGCTCTGGCCGGATCGGGTGATGGGTTTCGCTTTTGCCCCCTATCGGGCGGATCAGGATCCCCAGAAAGGCATCCATCCCTCCGTCGAGCAGATCGATGAGGATCTCGCCCTGCTTTCCGGCAAAACCTACGCCGTGCGTACCTATACCGTCGAAGGTGTGATGGCGGAAATCCCCCGGCTGGCCCACAAGCACGACATCAACGTCATGGTCGGCGGGTGGATCGACAGCGACGAGGCCCACAACAACGCGGAAATCGAACGGCTGATCAAAACCGTCAACGCCAACGCCCAGAACGTGGTGCGGGTGATCGTCGGCAACGAGTCGTTGCTGCATGATCGGGTTTCGGTGGAAAGATTGATCAAATATCTCGATCGGGTCCGCTCGGCGGTGAACGCCCCGGTCAGTACCGCCGAACCCTGGCACATCTGGTTGAAATATCCCGAACTGGTGCAGCATACCGACTTCATCGCGGTCCACATGCTTCCCTACTGGGAAGGGATCGCCCAGGAAAAAGCGGTGGATTACATCGTGTTCCGGATGAACGAATTGCGGGATACCTATCCGAAAAAACACATCGTCATCGGTGAGGTCGGCTGGCCCAGCGACGGACGCACCCGCATCGACGCCAAGGCCACCCAGGCGGAGCAGGCCACCTTCTTGCGTCGTTTTCTGGCCCGGGCCAACCGGGAGAAATATGTCTACTACGTGATCGAAGCCTTTGATCAACCCTGGAAGAGCAACTCCCTGGAACGGGGTGTCGGCTCTTATTGGGGGGTCTACAACGCGGACCGGCAAGCCAAGTTCCCTTTCCATGCCCCGATCGTCAACATTCCCCAGTGGTATGTGTTGGCCGGAGCCTCGATGTTCGTGGGACTGCTGGCCATCACCTTGTTGTTTCTGGACAGCCATGGCATGCGCAAGCGGGGACGGTTTTTCCTGGCCATTCTGTCTTACGGCATCGCCTCGTTGGCGGTCTATGTGGTGTATGATTACAGCCAGCAGTACCTCACGGGCGGCGCCATGCTGTTTGGTTTGCTGTTGGGCATCGGCATGATCGGGGTGATCGTGGTGCTGTTCGCCGAGGCCCACGAATGGGCGGAAGCCGCCTGGGTGCAGGCCCGCCGTCGCGCCTTGACCCGACCCGATATCACCGACGACTCCCAGCTTCCCTGGGTGTCGATTCATGTCCCGGCCTACAACGAACCCCCGGACATGATGATCCGTACCTTGGACTCCCTGGCCAACCTCAAGTATCCCCATTTCGAGGTGCTGGTCATCGACAACAACACCAAGGATCCGGCCATCTGGGAGCCGGTGCGGGAGCATTGCGCCAAACTCGGGGAGCGGTTCCGTTTCTTCCACGAAAACCCGCTGGCGGGATTCAAGGCCGGTGCCCTCAATTACGCCCTGCGGCACACGGATCCCAAAGCCGAAGTGATCGCGGTGATCGACAGCGACTATCTGGTGGATCCCGACTGGCTGTATGAACTCGCTCCCCATTTCCAGAAACCGGAAATCGCCATCGTCCAGGCTCCCCAGGACTACTACGATCAGGGGGAAAGCACCTTCAAGTCCATGTGTTACGCCGAATACCGGGGCTTTTTCTTCATCGGCATGGTCACCCGCAACGAGCGCAACGCCATCATTCAGCACGGCACCATGACCATGGTGCGGCGCACGGTGCTGGAGGATGTCAACGGTTGGGCCGAGTGGTGCATCACCGAAGACGCGGAATTGGGCTTGCGCATCTTCGAGAAAGGATTCCAGGCGCTTTATGTGCCCCGCAGCTTTGGCCGGGGGGTGATGCCGGATACCTTCATCGATTACAAGAAACAACGTTTCCGTTGGGCCTATGGGGCGATCCGCATCATGCGCGCCCATATGAAGGAGTTGTTCGGCTGGAGTCCCACCTGTCTGACCTGGGGACAACGGTATCACTTTCTGGCGGGCTGGATGCCCTGGGTGGCGGATGGCCTGAATCTGCTGTTCAATTTTATCGCCCTGGGCTGGTCCGCGGCCATGATTTTCGCCCCGGCCTTCGCCGACGCCCCTTCCGTGGTGTTCAGCGTGTTGCCGTTGATTCTTTTCGCTTTCAAGATCTTGAAGCATCTGCATCTGTATTATACCAACGTGGGCATCCGGCCCATCCAGTCCCTGGCGGCGGCTGTGGCGGGACTGTCGTTGACCCATACCATCTCCATCGCCGTGATGCAGGGGTTCTTCGGCGGGGAAAAACCCTTCTTCCGCACCCCGAAACAGGCGGATGGTCATCGTTTCTGGCACGCGCTGGCCGCTGCCCGCACCGAGTCGATCCTGATGATCGCCTTTTGGCTGGCGGCCTGGGGCATCCGGGAGCGGGTCGGATTCGACTTTTTCGATACCCGGGTCTGGGTGGGGGTGCTGTTTGTTCAGTCCATGCCTTATGCCATCACCTTGATCATGGCGGCCATCAGCGGCTTGCCCGCCAAACGGCTCCCCATGCCCGAACCGGTTCCCGTGGCGGCAGCGGTGGCTGGCGAGGAGGCTCCCCAGGTCACCTTGCCATGATCCCCCTGTATCCTTTCCCCGGAGGCTCTTTCCGAGCGCCGGAATGTGTGTCCCGGAGCTTCCGGAAGGCAAGATCTCCATGAACCCGATGCGCCTCAAACGGTTGCTGCTGAACCGTTATACCCTGTTTTTGGCGGGGCTTTATCTCTACTTGCGTCTGACCCATCCCCTGATCGAATTGACACCAGGGGTATGGCGCATGGAGATACCCCTGATGCTTTATTTTTATTTCGTGTTGAACGCATGGGTGCGGGAATCCCGTTGGCAGTCGGTGATCGCCGCCGGTTTCATGGCGGTGCCCTATCTGGTACATGATTATTATTTTTTGCGTTTTTTCCGTATTCCCAAGATCAACGATCTGGCCCAGATCCCGGAATTGATCGCGGTGCTGGGGCCGACCGGCAACCTGGTGCTGATCGCTGTGTTTGGCGGGGTGGCTTATTTGTTGATCTCGTTCATCCGCTTCTCCTGGCGGGCGGCGATCCTGTCCATTCCGGGGGTGATCATCCTGGCGTTGCCGTTTGTCCATCCTTTGTCTTATATCCAGATGTTCAGCACTTTTTCTTACGAGTTGATCCACTATGCCACCGTGGTCAACGTGGAGAAGAACGGTCGTCTGGCCACGGCTCTTTACAATGAGGCTAAGCGGCGTGACACTTTCAGTCATATCGATCAGTACCGGGATATCAGCCAACTGAAACTCACCTTGCCACCCGACCTGGAAAAACCGGAGAAGACCAATGGTCGCAATGTCCATCTGGTGGTCATGGAAGGCTTTCTTGATCCCACCTTGCTGGCCAATCTCCCCAAGTCGATCCATCCGGTTCATCCGGACCTGACCGAACTGCTGGGCAACCGACAGGGATTGTCGGTCTCTCCGGTCTTCGGGGGGTACACCTCCCAGGCGGAGTTCGAGGTGCTGTGCGGAGTCCCGGCGTATCAGGAGTTCGACGAAATCGAGTTCAACGTCTTTTCCGGGGCGGAAACCTACTGTCTGCCCCGCATTCTGCATCGTTTGGGCTATCATACCATGGCGTCGAACGGCTTCAAGCCGGACTTTTTCAATACCATTCCCGCCTATCGGGGATTGGGATTCGACGCGGTTTATTTTTCCAAAGAGTACACCCCCACCGAACAGACCTATCTGACCAAGGGGGAGGAGCAGGACAACAAGTATTTCTTCGATGCGGACATGTATGCCCAGAATCTCGCCTTCGTGAAACAGCGCATGGCGGACAAGAAACCCTTCTTGAACTATGTCCTGACGGTCTACGGTCATTTTCCCTTTGAGCCTGGCAATCGGGTGGGGCCGAACCGGTTCAAGGATACGGGACTGCCCTGGGATCTGGAGCGGATCATCAATCAACACTACGAGCGCAGCAAGGCTTTGGCGGATTATCTGAAGCAACTGCTGGCCCTGGATCCCCAATCCCTGATCGTGCTGGTCAGCGATCATCTGCCCCCGCTGGAAGGGGGATTCGAGACCTACAACCGCTTTGGCTATTTGCAGCCTGATTTGCAGGATCGTTTCCATCGCAATCGTTTCATCGTGTTCCGGGACGGCAAGGTGGAAACCCATCCGGTCTTTTATCATTACAATATCTATCGCATGATCCTGGATTATGTGACCAATCACGAATACTGTAAGGTCAAGTCCTGTGATTTTGGTTATCCCCTACCCAAGGATGCGCTGCGGGATGACTATCGCATCCTCATGGGGCTGGCCTCCCGACATTGATGCACTCTTAGGGAGTCGTTCCCGGTGAGTTCCAGATCCCCGTCCCCCCCGCTCGCGGACCGCATGCGTCCCCGGGATTTTGAGGAGTTGTTGGGGCAGGGGCATCTGACCGGACCGGGGAAGCTGTTGTTTCAGGCCTTGCAGACCGATCAACTCCCTTCGATGATCCTCTGGGGACCGCCGGGCAGCGGCAAGACCACGCTGGCCCGCATCGTCGCCGCCCGCACCCGGCACCGTTTCGAGGCGCTGTCCGCTGTGCTCGACGGGGTCAAGGAGGTGCGGGCCGTGGTGGAGCGGGCCAAGGCCGCCCATCCGGAAGGCACGATCCTGTTCGTAGACGAGATCCACCGCTTCAATCGCGCCCAGCAGGACGCCTTTTTGCCGTTTGTTGAGCAGGGGATCATCACCCTGATCGGCGCCACCACCGAAAATCCCTCCTTTGCCCTGAACGGAGCGTTGCTTTCCCGCTGTCGGGTGGCGGTGTTGAATCCTTTGGAGGTGGAGGATCTGACCCGTCTGTTGCAACGGGCGGTGGAGGATCGGGAACGGGGATTCGGGGCGCTTTCTTTGATGCTGGAGGCCGGACTCCTGGAGGCCATCGCTGCCCTGGCCGACGGGGATGCCCGCTATGCCCTGAATCTACTGGAAGTTTTCATCCAGTTGCAGCCGGAGACCGTGAAGAGCGGAGGGATACTGACGCGGGACGCTTTGCGGGAGACCCTGGAGCGGCGCGCCCTGTTGCACGACCGGTTGGGGGAGTCCCATTACAACCTGATTTCGGCGCTGCACAAGTCCCTGCGGGGATCGGATGTGGATGCGGCTTTGTATTGGCTGGCCCGCATGGTCCAGGGGGGCGAGGATGGACTGTACATCGCCCGGCGTCTGATCCGTTTCGCCTCCGAGGATGTGGGCAACGCCGATCCCCAGGCCTTGACCATCGCGTTGGCCGCCAAGGAGAGTTATCACTTTCTCGGTTCCCCGGAAGGGGAGTTGGCGTTGGCCCAGGCGGTGATCTATCTGGCCACGGCCCCGAAGAGCAACAGCGTGTATACCGCCTTTCAAAGCGCCATGGCCTGCGCGGGCCGTTCCGGCTCTCTGGGGCCACCCTTGCACATCCGCAATGCCCCCACCCGGTTGATGCGGGAGTTGGGTTATGGCAAGGAGTACCGTTATCCCCATGATCACGAAGAGGGATTCGTCGTGGCCGACTATCTGCCGGAATCGTTGCTGGGTCAGCGGTTTTATCAACCGGTGGAGCGGGGATTCGAGCGGGAAATCGCCAAGCGGCTCGATTATTGGCAAAAATTAAAACACCGGGCGCCCAAAACGGAGTCATGAACCATGTCCAAGACCGCAGCCAGGAACACCAACGCCAGCGGGATTCTCGATCAGGTTGTCAAAGCCAAGCAGGCCCTGGACGCTCTGGAGCGGCAGGCGCGGGATGATCGGGGCGAATTTGTGGAGGCGGCCACCGTGCGTGCGTTGCTCAACGCCGCCCAGGCCCATGTGATGCGGGCCATCGAGAAGTCCAGGGTGTTGCGCTGACGTTCCGGCGACTGGTGCTTATTTGCGGTAGAACACTTCCACGAAGAAGGGTCCGTTGTCGGTCCGGAAGTAGCATTTGGTGCTTTCGAGGGGTTTGGTGTAGCCGATCTGGTGATCCCGTCCCACCACCACCTGGGGCGGGGTGAGGTTGATCAGGTCGTCGCAGATGCGGCTTTTCACGGCGCCGGCGATGATGTTGGCCAATTCGCCGATGGCATCCTTGGCGGTGGAGTTGAAGGTTTGGATGTCCTCTCCGGAAAACGCGGCGGCCAGACCCACGGCGCAATGGAACGGAGCCGACACGTGGACGCCTCCTTCGATGACGCCGTTGAAGGCGATGATGGCGGTGACATCGGCCTGCGGGGGCGAATAGGGTTCATCGGCTGAGGTGGTGACCGAAGGGCCGGCCTTGATGCCCACGTCCGTCGTGAAAAAGGCGACCGAGGTTTCATCGATGGCTTCCTGGATCACTTCGGCCAGATTGGCGACCAGCATGGTTCCTTCCTCCTTGAATGCATGACAGAAACGACCGTCGCGTCAGGATGATATCTTCCGCAGATCGGTTGTTACTTTTAGTGGCATATCATACAGAATTGGTTTTGACTTTCAATGTTTCATCTTGCAAATTTTTCATGTCGTGGGGTGCGCGCAGGATCATTGTCTTGGTATCGCCGTCAGTTGGAGGCTTTTTTGAGGGGCGGGGGAAAAAACCTGCCCCCAGCCTCTTGCAGGGTTTGGGGGGCATGTCCATCTGATAGGTCAAAATTTCCATGCAGGCGGAGTCGGATGCCGCAGGAATCGGAATGTCACGGGCGTGATCGGAAACAAAAAGATCGCATATCGTGATTTAAAAACAGCGTGAGGAGAACAGATCATTATGGCAGCCAAAGAAGTCAAATTCGGCGTGGATGCCCGTGCGGCCATGCTTCAGGGGTTGAACACTCTGGCCAACGCGGTCAAGGTGACGTTGGGTCCCAAGGGTCGCAACGCGGTGTTGGACAAGTCCTGGGGCGCCCCCCGCATCACCAAGGATGGTGTTTCCGTGGCCAAGGAGATCGAACTGGAAAACCGGTTCGAGAACATGGGCGCCCAGATGGTGCGGGAGGTGGCCTCCAAGACCGCCGACGCGGCGGGCGACGGCACCACCACCGCCACGGTGCTGGCCCAGGCCATCACCCGCGAGGGGCTGAAGGCCGTGGCCGCCGGCATGAATCCCATGGATCTGCGCCGTGGCATCGACGCGGCCACCCAGACGGTGGTGGAGGCGTTGAAGCGGCTTTCCCGTCCCGTGACCCGCTCCGAGGAGATTTCCCAGGTGGGTACCATCTCGGCCAACGGCAATGCGGAGATCGGTCGGATGATCGCCGAGGCCATGGACAAGGTGGGAAAAGAGGGGGTGATCACCGTGGAAGAGGCCAAGGTGATGGCCAACTCCCTGGATGTGGTGGAGGGGATGCAGTTCGACCGGGGATATCTGTCCTCTTATTTCGTCACCAACTCCGAAAAGATGGTGTGTGAACTTAAAGATCCATACATCCTGTTGGTGGAGAAGAAAATCAGCAATTTGCAACAGATGTTGCCGATTCTGGAGGGTGTGGTTCGTTCCGGAGCGTCGTTGTTGATCATCGCCGAGGATGTGGAAGGGGAGGCGTTGGCCACTTTGGTGGTCAACAAGTTGCGGGCCGGTTTGAAGATCTGCGCCATCAAGGCGCCTGGATTCGGGGATCGGCAGAAGGCGATCCTGGAGGATATCGCCATCCTGACCGGGAGCACGGTGGTCTCCGAGGCGTTGGGGCTGAAACTGGAAAATGTCACCCTCGACATGCTGGGTCGGGCCAAGTCGGTGCTGGTGGGCAAGGAGGAGACCACCATCGTGGATGGCCAGGGGATCAAGGATCAGATCGAGTCCCGCATCGGCCAGATCCGTCGTCAGATCGAAGATACCACCTCCGACTATGACCGGGAAAAATTGCAGGAGCGTTTGGCCAAGCTTTCCGGCGGTGTGGCGGTGATCCATGTGGGCGGCGGCACCGAGGTGGAGGTGAAGGAGCGCAAGGATCTGGTGGATGACGCCTTGCACGCCACCCGTGCGGCGGTGGAAGAGGGCATCGTCCCCGGTGGCGGTGTGGCGCTTTTGCGCTGTGTCCAGTCCCTGGACGCCTTGAATCTGGCCAATGCGGATCAGAATATGGGGGTGCGCATCGTGCGTCGCGCCCTGGAGGAGCCGACCCGCATCATCGCCGAAAACGCCGGGCGCGAAGGTTCGGTGGTGATCAACAAGGTGGTGAGCCATCCGGAGGTTCCTTTCGGTTACGATGCCCAGGCCGACGAGTATGGAGACCTGGTGGCCCGTGGGGTGATCGATCCCACCAAGGTGGTGCGGGTGGCGATTCAATCCGCCTCCTCCATCGCCGGCCTGATGATTACCACCGAAGCCATGGTGACCGAGTTGCCGAAGAAGGATCCCGCTCCCGCCGCTGGCGGACGGGGCATGGACGACATGGACATGTGATACCGGTCCGCCACCATGCAAGCGGCGGTGCGGATGGATTCCAAGGCGGGATGAATACACCCCCGGCTGGAACGGGTGCCGGTTTGGCGCCCGTTCCAGCCGGGGTTTTTTTTATCCGGCATCCGGCAACGATTCCTCAGGATGTTGCAGGGCATTGATTGACGGAGTGCAATGCACTACAAAGGGATGACTGGTTTTTTGTAACAGCGCAGGCGCGTCGGGATTGGTTTCCGGCCCCTGGCGCGTCACGGCGTGCAACCATCGAAGAGGAGAAAGTCATGGCGGCAATGGGTGGAGTGGGAATGGAACGCCCGATGGCGGGTAACCGTGGCGGTATGCGGTCCGGCAGTCGGCTTTGGTGGTTGGGAGTGGCTTTGGCGTGCTGGATCGTCTCTCCGGCCTGGGCCCGGGGGCTGCCCGAGTTGACCGAGTTGGTGGATGATCTCAAGCCGGTGGTGGTCAACATCCATACCAGCAAAAAGGTCCGGGGGGGCAAACAGGCTGTATTGCAGAACAATCCCTTCAAGAACAGTCCGTTCGAGAATTTTTTCCAACCTTTTGTCGATCGTTTGCCCCAAGGCGAGATGCAGACCCGCAATCTGGGTTCCGGGGTGATCATCGACGCCGACGGGTTCATTCTGACCAACAACCACGTCATCGAAGAGGCCGACGAGATCAAGGTGCGGCTGGCGGATGAGCGGGAGTTCATCGCCAAGGTGATCGGCAACGATCCCAAGACCGATCTGGCCTTGATTCAGATTCCCGTCAAGCAGAAATTGCCCGTGGCCAAGCTGGGGGATTCGGACGCCATCAAGGTGGGAGCCTGGGTGGTGGCCATCGGCAATCCCTTCGGGCTGGATGCCACGGTGACCGCCGGCATCATCTCCGCCAAGGGTCGGGCCATCGGCAACGGCCCCTACGAGGATTTTCTGCAAACCGACGCGGCCATCAATCCGGGCAATTCCGGCGGACCGTTGTTTGATCTGGATGGTCGTGTGATCGGCATCAATACCGCGATTTTCACCCGTTCCGGGGGGTACATGGGGATCGGTTTCGCCATTCCGGTGAATCTGGCCAAGAATGTGGTGGCGCAACTCAAAGGCACGGGTCGTGTCACCCGGGGTTGGCTCGGCGTGGGCATCCAGGGGGTGACGCCGGAGTTGACCTCCGCCCTCGGCCTGGATGCGGCCAAAGGGGCGCTGGTGAGTCAGGTGACCAAAAGCGGACCCGCCCAGGACGCCGGGATCAAGGCCGGTGATGTGATCCTGAAGTTCAACGGTCAGGAGATCCACAAAATGCGGGATCTGCCCTCCCTGGTCGCCATGACCCCGGTGGGCAGCAAGGTGCCTGTGGTCATTCTGCGGGATGGCAAGGAGCAGACGGTGCCGGTCAAAGTCGAGGAGATGCCCAAAGACGAGGCGGGCAGCACCACCACGACTTCCCGTTCCGAAGGGGTGGCCAAGGTCGATCCGTTCGGGGTGCGGGTGCAGGCCCTGGGGGAGGGGCAACGCCGTCAGACCCGGGTGGGGGACGACATCAAGGGGGTGTTCGTGGCTCAGGTGGAGCCGGATGGCCCGGCGGCTCGCGCCGGTCTGCGCCTCGGAGACGTGATCCTGGATGTGAACCGGGTTCCCGTGGAAACCCCTCGGGAGTATGAACAGGCGGTGGAAAAGATCGGTCAGAACCGCAATGTGCTGCTGCGGGTGTCCCGGGATGGCGGCGTGCTGTTTGTGGCCATCAATCTGGAAAAGTGAGCGTGTTTTTTATGAGACCGCCATCCTGACCATGAGGGGATGGCGGTCCGGGGGATTGCCTTTTAGTCTTCCAGCATCTCCGTGACCCGACCCGTGCCCCGACACCAGGGGCAGGGGTCGGATTCCGCCCGTTCGTCCAGCACGAGCAGTTGTCCGGATCCTCCACACTCTTCGCAGGTTTCCGATTCCAGACCAATGGTGCGGGCGTTGCTGCTGTTGGTTGGGTGATGACCGGGCAGTTCCAGTCCCAGGGCCTGGCGTCCCAGATCGGTGAGATCGTAGCTGGTGGCCAGTCCCATGGCGACACTGTTGATCGCCAACTGGATCCATCCCCGGGATTTGATCGCGGACAGGGTTCCGAGATGAATCTTGACCGGGAGCTTTTCCAGAATGGCATACAGCGCCTTCAATTGTCCGGGAGTGGGGATCTTTTGGGTTTCTGTGGGCATGGGAATGACCGAAGTTGAGAATCGGAAAAACCCCGGATGATGGCGGGGTTTTTCCGATTGGGCAGGAATGAGGAGGAATGCGGATGGGGTCGGGTGCGATTTTTCTTTTTTAGTTGCGGGTGGTGCGTTTTTTCCAGAAGAGAATCTTGCCGCAGGCTTTGCACTGGCTGACGTTGGCCAGAAAATGGATGACCCCCAGGGTCAGGAACAAGGGAATGATGATGCGACTGGCGGCAATGATGGGACCATAGAGCAGATCGTTGCGGATCAGGTCTCCCGGATTGTCCAGAATGCCATGGAGGGTGAACCCCATGATGCAGAGGGCACCCAGGACGATCAAGCCGCGATTGCCGATCAACGGTTTTGACTGGTGTTCCATGCGTGTCTCCTTGAGGTGAATGCCACTTTCGGAAGTGCTATTACAATAGGTTGCAACTTTGACCAAAAGCAAGGAAAAATTGATCCACGATAAAATCCATTGGGCATCGACGCGTCAGTCGGGAATGGTTTCCTTGCCCGCGCTGTTTTTGGCGTGGATGATTTTTGGTATTATCGCAACCTTGCCCGCCCTGTCCCAGGATCGGATGGCGTTGTTGGGCGTGGCCCTGCTGCCGGCGGGGGCCGCGTGGTGGTCCCGGAAACAAGCCGGGATGGGGGACGTTTGGCCCCTGGTGGCAGGTGTGGTGACCGGTGGTCTGGCGGTGTGGGCTTCCTGGATTCAGGTGCCGGACCCGCCTCCCGAGGTGGCGCGTCAGAAGGTGGCATTTCAGGCGGTGGTGGCGGATCGGGAGGATCGGAGTGATTCGGTCTTGTTGATTCTGGATCAGGTCACATCCCCGCTGTGGAATCCCGAGGGGTTGGTGCGTCTGAGTCTGTATCGTCAGACCACCACCGTGTTGCCCGGAGACCGGGTGTCGGTTCAGGCCCGGGTGCGGCCTGTGGCCGCAGCGCGCAATCCGGGAACCTTCGATTATCGCCAGTATTTATGGGAATCCGGGGTGGTGGCCACGGCCACGGCGGGCAATGCGGATGCGGTGCGCCGCATCGGCGGCACGGATCAATGGTTTTGGAACCGTCAGCGACAACGCATCGCCGACTGGATCGCCGCCACCCTGCCCGTATCCCAACAGGGGTTGGCCGAGGCGTTGCTGGTGGGCAAGCGGGGACATCTGGATGGGGCGTTGCAAAATGTCCTGTTCGTCTCCGGCACCTTTCATCTGGTGGCCATCTCCGGCCTGCATCTGAGTCTGGTGGCGGGAACGGTCTATTTTCTGACCCGTCTGGGTCTGACTTTGATTCTGCCCCTCTCCCGGCGCTGGGACATGAAACGTCCCGCCGCCTTGATCTCGTTGTTGCCGGTCACCGGGTACGCTTTTTTGGCCGGGTGGTCGGTCTCCACCCAACGGGCCTATATCATGGTGGGGCTGTTCATGCTGGCCGTGGCGTTACGCCGGCAGCGGCAGTCGTGGCGGTTGCTGACCCTGGCGGCTGTGGTGATCCTGGTCTTGTATCCCGGGCAACTGCTCAATGCGGGCTTTCAGTTGTCGTTTTTGTGCGTGGCGGTGATTTTGTATCTGATCGATCATCTGCCCGTCCAGGAGGGGTGGAAGGGGCGGTTGGGGTTGACGTTGGCCTCCACGCTGGCCATCGGCGTGGTGACCGCCCCCCTTTCGTGGCACGCCTTTCATCGGATCTCTCCCTACGGCATGGGGATCAATCTGGTGGCCATTCCCTGGGTGGGGGAGTTGGCCACCTCGTTGGGGCTGGCGGCCATGGTGGTGCAACCGCTGTGGTCGGAGGCCGGCGGTTGGTTGCTGGGGGCCATGGGGTGGGCCATGGCGGTCTATCGCTGGTTGGTGGAGTGGTCGGTGCAATGGCCCGGCGCCGAACTGCGCACCCCTGGACCGGCCCTGCCCGGCATGGCCTGGTTTGTGGCCGTCGGCCTAGTGGCCGCCTGTCTGCGCCACTCGGGTCGGTGGGGCTGGAGGCGCTGGGCGTTGACCCTGGTGGCGGTGTTGGGGTTGGCTTGGCCCAGGGAGACCACCCCGGACCATTGGTTGCGTCTGATCGTACTCGACGTGGGACAGGCCCTTTCTGTGGTGGCCAAGATGCCGGGCGGGGGATGGTCGGTGTTCGACGCCGGGGGAGCGGTGACGCCGCGTTTCGATGTCGGGGAGGCGGTGATTTCGTCGGTGTTGTGGCATCACGGGGTCGAACGGCTGGAGCGGGTGGTGGTGAGTCATCCCCAGCGGGATCATATGGCGGGCATGGCCCGGGTGTTGCGCAATTTCCCGGTGGGGGCGCTGTGGCTCTCCAGGCTGGCGGAATCGGACGAAAATCGGGCGGATGTCAAGGAGTTGCTGGCCGTGGCCGGAAGGTTGGGGGTGCCGGTCCATCACTTTGAGGCGGCGGGATCGTTTCCCGATGGCGGGGCGATGGTGCGGGTGTTGCCGCCGTTGCCTGAAGGGAGCGCCATCAAAAGCAACGACCTCTCCTTGATCGTGGAGATCGAACATGGAGCCCATCGGTTTTTGTTGACCGGGGATATGGAGGCCAAGTCGGAATCCTGGCTGCTTGCCCAGGGGGTGTTGCATCCCGTCACGGTGCTGCTTGCCCCCCATCACGGCAGTTTGACCTCCTCGACGCTGCCGTTTGTGCGGGCGGTGCGGCCCGAACATGTGGTTTTCAGTGTGGGAACGGACAATCTTTGGGGGTTTCCCAAGCCTGTGGTGGTCAGACGCTGGGCGGAAGGGGGCGCCCGGATCTGGCGCACGGATCAGCACGGAGCGATTCAGTTCGTCAGCGACGGCACCCAATTGACGGTCACAGCCGCACCGTGAGGTCGAAGGCTTCTCCCGGCGGATCCGGGAAGATCGCCGGGACCGGGAGGATACGGGCTCCCAGGGCGATCAGGGCTTCCAGGTAGGGTCGGGCCGGATCGGGAAACGGGTGGGTCAGTGGGGCGTCATGATACAACGTGACCCGGTGGTCGCATCCCGCCAGTCCCGCGCCCAGGCGTATCCCCTCGACGATGGCGTCCGGTGCGCCTTCCAGTCGGATGGCGATCCGTTTGTGGGGCAAGGGTTGGGGATGCGGAGGCCAGTGGAGGTTAGGCAGCGTGAGGGTGAAGTCGCTGTCGCGGATCATGCGGCCCAGGGTGGCCAAGCCTCCGGGCTGGATGCCCGGCGCGGGGGTGGGGCCGTGGGCCAGTCCGTGGCCATGGGCGCAAAAGCTGGCGGTGCCATGGGGCTGGATCCGATCGCGCCAGTGGGCCTGATCCACCTGATGAATCCCGTGATGCATGAAAAACAGATGGGTCTGCCAGCGCTCCCCGAGTCGGGTGCGCAGCCTCTCCTGCCAACCCGTGTCCAGGGTGGCGCGGGTGATGATCAGGGTGATCCGGGGAGGGAGGACGGCAGAAGTGGTGTTCATGGCAGACGGATCCTGACCAGAAATCCATGCAGTTCCGGGGAGCGGCCCAGGAGCATCTCCCCTTCGTACAAATCCACGATATCCCGGGCGATCAACAGCCCCAGACCATTGGGGCCGGCAGGTTGCTCGTCCCCGGAGAGCCGGATCACGTGACGCAGCCGTTCCAGGGCCGGCTCCGGAACCCCTGGCCCGTCATCTTCGATGGTGAGCCAGAAGCCATTTTCTTCCCCGGCGGTGATCAGAACCCGGCTTTTGGCCCATTTGCAGGCATTGTCCGCCAGATTGCCGATCAATTCCAGCAGATCATCCCGATGGCCGGGGCCGGTCAGGGTTTCGGGAATGCGGGTTTCGATGTCGAGTTCCTTGTCGTAGTGCAGGCTGTGGAGCGCCCGGATCAGGGAGGACAACTCCCGCCCCAGATCGAAACGATCCGGGTCCACGCCTTTGCCGGAAAGGGAGGCGCGACGCAACTGGCGTTCGATCAGGCGTTCCAGCAGTTGGGTCTGTTCGGTGAGAATCGAGCGGATCGGCCCCTGATGGCGCAACTCCGGGGCTTCCGCCAGATGGGCCAGGGAGGTTACCGGAATCCGCAACGAATGCCCCAGATGGGACAAAGTGCGACGCACCCGGCTTTGATGACGCTCTTCGGCCAGCAACAGTCGGTCGATGAGGCGTACCAGGGGCAGGGTCTCCTCTGGTCCTGCCCGTTCCAGACGGCGGCGTTCGCCGGTCTGCAACCGTTTCAACTCCTCCTGGAGTTGCCGGAACGGCGTGAACGCCAGGGCGATAAACCACACAAACAACACCAAGGCCAGCAGATACAACGCGATGGTCATCGCCAGATTGATCAGACGCCACGAGCGGGACAGATCACGCAGGGATCCCCGGGATTGGGCCGTGGCCACCACCAGTTCCCCTTCCGGACGGACCAGGGCGTGGATGACCACCATCAGCTCTTCTCCGGCAGGAGACATGAGTTTCAAGGCCATCTGCTCCCCGGGGGAGAGCGTGGGCAATTCCAGGGGGTGTCCTTCCAGGGAGGGGGAGAGATGGTGATGCCGGATGGCGCCTTCCCGCCACTCCCATTGGCAGAAACGGCCAGAACCGATGGGTTCGGGGCAGGAATCGTCCCGGTTCAGAAGGTCCGGACCGGAGCGGATCAGCAGGGTTCCGATCCAGCGGGCCCGTTCCGAAAGGTGATTCCAGGTGATCTCGTCGGCAAAGCGGCGGGCCAGATGATCGCTTCCGGCAAAAATCGCCAGACACAACAGGAGCAACAAGGCGGACAATCCCGTCTTAAGGCGTCCGGAGACCGATTTCATGTCGGGTCGCTCTGGGTGGCGAGCCGGTATCCATGGCCCCGCAGGGTCAAAATGCGCTGTTCGCCGATTTTTTTGCGCAGCCGCATCACATGGGTTTCGATGATGGCCAGATCCGGATCGTCGTCCGTGTTGTACAGATTGAAAAACAGGGTCTCTTTGGAGAGTACCCGGCCCGGATTGAGCAGAAAACAGCGCAACAGTTTGAATTCCGTGGCGGTCAGAGGAATGATCGCCTCCGGGAGGATTTTGACCTCTTTGCGTTGTTCGTCCAGTTGCAAGGATCCGGCGCACAACGGACCCTGACCCCGGGTGTGACAGCGGCGCAATACCGTGCGAACGCGGGTGATCAACTCCTCGACGTGAAACGGTTTGCCCAGATAGTCGTCGGCACCCGCCTCCAGACCGTCGATCCGTTCCCGCCAGGAGTTGCGCGCCGTGAGAATGATCACCGGCAGTCCGATGCCGGCGCGCCTCCAGTTGGCCAGTACCTGCAATCCGGGGCGTCCCGGCAGTCCCAGATCGAGAATCGCCAGGGCATAGCCGGGATCGTGTCCCATCTCTTCGCCGGTGATGCCGTCTTCGGCGCAATCGGTCACGAATCCTGCCCGGTCCATGTGTTGCCGGATGGAGGTCAGGAGTCCTGGATCATCCTCGATGGCCAGAATGCGCATGGGAAGTGTGTCGGCGTCGGTGGTGTCAGGAGTGCCGTTCCAGGTGATCCGGATGTTTGGCGAGACGCTTGAAATGGTCGAATTGCAGATCGACCCCCACAGCCCGGTTGACTGGCAGGGTCATGGCGATGCCGGTGCCCGGTCGGTTGAAGTCTCCTTCCTTGTGGATCACGTCCAGGATGTGGTCCGCCAGACTGGCTTCCAGGAAAAAGATGATCACATCGGTTTGGATGTTGAGATCCAGACCGAAAAAGGTTTTGGCTTCGTGGAGACCGGTGCCCTGGGCGGAGATTACCGTGGAGCCGGAGGCGCCGGCCTTTTTGGCGGCCTGGATGACGTGATCGGTGAAGTCGGATTTTACCATGCACACGACGAGTTGAAATTCCATGGATTGACTCTCCTGGTCAGCTTGGGCGGGGAAGGAGGACAGATTTGCGTGCTTTCCACGCGGCCAGTTGAGCATACCCCATGACGGTCATCATGGGAAAGAGGCTGGCGAATGCGATCAGACCGAATCCATCGATGGCCGGATTGCGCCCGGGTACGGTGGAGGAGAGTCCGATGCCCAGCGCCGTGACCAGGGGTACCGTCACTGTGGAGGTGGTGACGCCACCGGAGTCATAGGCGAGGGAGACGATGAATTTGGGGGCGAACCAGGTTTGGATCATGACAATCATATAACCGGTGATGATGTACAGGGCCAGGGAGGTGCCGGTCACGATCCGGAAACAACCCAGGGAGATGCCGATGGCCACGCCGATGGCCACGGCCACCCGCAGGCCGACTTCGTTGATGGTGCCCCGGGAGACCTGATTGGCCTTGAAGGCCACGGCGATGAGGGCTGGTTCGGCGATGGTGGTGGCGAATCCGATCATCGCGCCGAACAGGTACAGCCAGCCATAGTCGCTCCAGTGGGCCGATGCCGGGACCGACGCGGTGCCGAAGAGGAATTGGGGCGCGGAGAGCTGGGTGGCCATGAGTTTTCCCAGGGGAAAGAGGGCCAGTTCCAGTCCCACCAGAAACAAAGTGATGCCGAACAGCACGAACACGATCCCCAGGAGCAGACGTTTGGGATGGGGCAGGGCGTCCTTGAGGATGAACAACTGAAAAAAGACGATCAACACCACAATCGGGGCAAGGTCGATGATGGTGTCCAAAAAGGTGTCGAGCAGCAGGTTTGAGAGGGTCATGGCGTGATTTCTTTCTTTAGTTTCTAGCGGATGCCGAAGACCATGACCCCATAGGCCATGACAAAGATCATAGGTGTCAGGGAGGCGAAGGCGACCAATCCGAAGCCATCGATCATGGGGTTGCGGCCCCGGATCGAGGTGGCCAGTCCGATGCCCAGGGCTGTGACCAGGGGGACGGTGATGGTGGAGGTGGTGATGCCGCCGGAGTCATAGGCGATGCCGATGATTTCCGCTGGTGCCATGGTGGTGATGATCATCACCACCACATAACCGCCGAGGATCAGGTATTGGACTGGCCACCCTTTGACGATGCGTAGCGCTCCCATGGCGATGGCGAAGCCCACCGAAAGGGCCACGGCGAAACGCATGCCTCGGGCGTATTCATCCATGCCGGCTTGGCCCGGAGGGAGCAGTTTGGCGGCGGCGGCCACCTTGGCGGCCTCTTCGGCCACGGCGATGAGGGCGGGTTCGGCCACGGTGGTGGAAAAGCCGAGTCCAAAGGCGAAGGCGAGCAGCCAGAACAGGCTGTTGCGCCGGGCGAAGTTGTAAGCCATGGCCTCGCCGATGGGGAACAGTCCGATTTTGAGTCCTTCGACGAACAGGGCCAGTCCCACCAGCACCAGGAAACCACCCAGCAGGATATCCCCGAGATTGGGGATCGGCTGGCGGATCACCGCGAACTGGAAGATCGCCACCACGGCCACCACGGGCAGAAAGTCGCGTCCCGAGTCCTTGAGGCGGGACAGGGACCAGGAGAGGATCTTGGGCATAAGGCGGTGTTCTCCGGTGGCAGGTATTGGGGTGGCGCCATCCCGACCGTGGGGCGAGGTCGCGGATCCGGTGTCGGGTTGGTTGGCGCAGTGTAACGGAGCAGACTGACTTTTTCCTGACCGTCTGGTCATTATTGTTGAGGCAGCATTCAGTCGGGGGGGGGGGTGCGTTTCGAGTGTCGCTGGCCCATCGAGATCCGGGGATG
>JADGAZ010000013.1:0-93205 GCA_015231755.1 Magnetococcales bacterium
TTTGCCGCACCACAGCCTGGAGTCGCGTCAAAACGTGCATGAATCAGGCTGGCATTTCTGGGTCGCAGGCAAGTCCAAAAGGTCTGCGGCACGCCTTCGCCGTCGCCTCGCTGCAATCCGGTGTGCCGATCAATTTTGTGCGCAAATGGCTTGGTCATTCCCGCTTGGCAACCACCGAAATCTATGCCGATGCCGTTGGCGAAGAAGAGCAGAAAATCGCCAGTCGGTTGTGGGGTACATTCTGAACCCATTTCACTGAACAGAATGCCCCATTCTGTTTAAAAGTAGTCATCTTACTTAAAAAATGTTACCAGACAGAAAAAAGGAACAATAAATAAAATGTCCACAGAAAGAAAACTAGGCTACAAACAAGAAAAATGCCCTGGATGCCTTTCAAAAAATATTATCAAATATTTTGATTATGACAGTTTTAACATAATGTCTTGCATCGAATGCAAGACAGCATTTGTTTATAATATACCTTCAGAGAAAGAAATATTTAATTTTTACAAATCATCATACACTACAAATGGAGATTTTATCCCAAATCAAAACATATTCCGTATCCTAAAATATCGACTACTTGGAAAATATTTGATATCGAAAGCAAGAAACAATAATGGAATTCGTCTATTAGAAATAGGATGTTCCCAAGGATATCTTATGCACGCACTGCAAGGAAATAAAAATATATACACAGAAGGAATTGATTACGCTGAAGGGCCAATCTCTTATGCCACCTCTCAAGGTCTAAATGCTTTCAATTGCTCAATATGGGAGAGGGGCTATAAAGATGGGGATTTTCAAATTATTGCAGCCTTACATGTGGTTGAACATTTTCAAGATCTAACAGATCATCTAAACGAAATACATAGAATATTAAGCATTGGGGGAATATTCTATAGCGTTATCCCGTGCATTTCTCATATCAAGGCAAAATTGGCAGGTAAAAAATGGAAATATTTTGGACCTCCAGGACATCTTTGGTACTTTTCTGCTTTGGGGTATTTGCGCCTATTGGAGCGACATAATTTTCATATTGAAAACTCATCTTTACTTTCCAACAGATCACATCTCAGAGTCATTGCCAGAAAAATATATTAACGATTTAAATTTTAAAATAAAAAATAATTATTTAAATTGTCAGTTCTAAGCTTATAAATGAAATTTCAATAAATCGTTATCGCATCAACCGCCCCACCCCCTCACCCGCCATCCCGATCCCGCATCAAATTGGGGTTGGCCGGGTCGATAATCTCCTCGTCCATGGGCCGACCGGCCAACATACGGGTCAAACCCACACTGGCTGGACGCCGCAATCCGACAGGCAGGGTTTCCGTGGAGTCCGGGGAAGCGGTTGTGTCTGTTCCCTCTTCATGCGCGATTGCCTTTGAGCGGGTTTCCGTCATAATCATGGCCTCCTGATCCGATGTGGATCGTCCGATACGATCCCAATTGATCCATAGATTAGCACAAATCGCGCGATCATAGACATGGCAGAAATCATTCTGACGGCCTTCAATGCCCGTTTTTCCCATCCTTCCATGGGACTGCGCTGTCTGCTGGCCGGTCTGGGACGCTGGCGGGAAAAGGCCCGTCTGATCGAATTCGACCTGGAAAAACGTCCCGAAGAGGCGGTGGAGGTGATTCTGGCCCAACAACCGCGCATTATCGGTTGCGGGGTATATGTCTGGAATACCGAACTGGTCACCCGCTTCGCCACCCTGTTGAAAACAATCCGTCCGGAAGTGGTTTTGGTACTGGGGGGACCGGAGGCCGCCCATGCCCTGGATGATCACCCCCTGGCTCAACTCGCGGATCATCGGGTGGAGGGGGAAGGCGAGGTGATCTTCGCGGCGATCTGTGACGCCATCCTGGCTGACGGACCCCCACTGCCCCGCAAAATCACGGCCCCCGCCCCGGATCTGGCCACCCTGCCTTTCCCTTATGACGAATACGACAGCCAGGATCTGGCCCATCGCCATCTGTATGTGGAATCCTCCCGGGGATGTCCCTACCGGTGCGCATTTTGTCTTTCCGCCCTGGATGCCGCCGTGCGTCGTTTCCCCCTGCTCCCGTTCCTGAAAGAGATGGAGCGGTTGCTGGAACGGGGTGGGCGTCATTTCAAGTTTGTGGACCGCACCTTCAACCTGGGGGAGAAACACGCCACGGCGATTCTGGATTTTTTCCTGGCGCGCCTGGACACTCCGGGGATTTTTGTTCACTTCGAGATGGTTCCGGACCGGCTCACACCCGCCATCCAGGAACGTCTGGCCGCTTTCCCCCCCGGAACCTTGCAACTGGAGATCGGCATTCAGTCTTTCAACCCCACGGTATTGCAGGCCATCCAGCGCCAGCAGGATAACCCCCGCGCCGAAGAAAATTTGCGCTGGCTGCTCACCGCCACCCACGCCCATATCCATACGGATCTGATCATCGGACTGCCTCATGAAACCCTGGAAAGCTTTGCCCAGGGCTTTGACCGCCTGATCACCATCCAACCCCATGAAATCCAGGTGGGCATTCTGAAACGACTGGCCGGAACCCCTCTTGTCTCCTCATGTCCCGACGCGGAGATGATTTTCGACCCCTTCCCCCCTTATGAACTCCTGGCCAACCGAAACCTGGATTTCATGACCTTGCGGCGACTCAAACGTTTTGCCCGTTATTGGGATCTGGTGGGCAATTCGGGTCGTTTTCCCCACACCCTGCAAACAGTGTTTCAGGATCACTCCCCGTTTCAAATCTTCCTGACGTTTGCGGACTGGTTGTTCACCGCCACCCATCAGACCCACCAGATCGCCTTGCCCCGTCTGGCCAAACTGGTGCAGGAAGGGTTTGCCGCCAACCCGGTTTTGGATCCGATCCGGATCAATCAGGCAATGGAACGGGATCTGCGTCAATTGCAACGCGCCGACACAACCCCCCGCGCCGCCAAAGCACCACCCCGACAGAGGCGTCATTTGGCCCCTGTTGTCCCAACCGAACAATCATAAACCGGCCTATTTATAAACAAAACGGATTATGATTCAAACCCCCCTTCAATACAATTCAGGAGAGTGCATGCCATGACCGACACCAAAGAAAACAACACCATCAGCGCCACCAACATCGCCAAAGAGATCGGAGTGAGCGATACCAAGGTCAAAAAGGTCATCAAGGAACTGGGCATCGAACCGGCGGCCAAACGGGGGGTCTGCTGTTTCTATGCCCGGGATGACATTCCCAAGATCAAGGAAAAGCTGGGAGTCTGATTCCCAAAGCATCCAAGCCGATCACCCGGTTTACGCATGGTTGCGCAATTTCAGCTCCAGGGGATGGGGGTGGAGATACCATTGCCCGGAGAGATAAGGCGGCGCGAATTTGCGCACATAGTGATTGAGCAGGGTGATCGGCACGATCAACGGGATACGCTCGGCCCGATAGGCGTCGAGCAACTCCAGCATTTCGGCTTTTTCGTCCGCACTCAGATGGGCCTTGAGAAAGCCCATCATGTGCATCAGTGCATCGACGTTTTTCTTCGGGGTGGCCAGACGTTTCAAGCCTTCCATCAGCAAGGCGCCATAGGCGTCCAGGGGCAGGTCCCCACCCTTTTGCATGCCCCCCGTCACTCCTCCCAACTGACGCATGTGGGTGGGACTGTGGGCCATGATCAAAAATTTATGCCGGGTGTGAAACGCCACCAGCGCCTGGGCTGAAGGGTTTTCCAACAACTCCCGCCAGCGCTGGTAGACGAATACCCGTTCGATGAAGTTCTCCCGCAGCGCCGCATCGTTCAACCGGCCCTCTTCTTCGATGGGCAACAGCGGAAACGCGGCCCCCAAGGCCTGAGCGAATATCCCCACCCCCTGCTGAACGGGCATGCCATTCTCCCGGTAGACCCGCACCCGCTCCAGGCCACAGGAAGGGGAATCCCGCTTCAGGATGAAACCGCACAGCCCCTCGTCTGCCAAGGCACCCACCAACCGCCCGGCGGCCTCTTGCAAGGGGAGGGTCAACTCTCGGCGGGTTTTCTGGCTGATCACCCGGGGCTGTTCCGGTTCACCTTCCAGACGGATTGGTTCGCGGGGAATACCGAAACCGGCTTCGACCTCCGGACAGACCGGCACAAAACGACAAAACGGACCCAGCACACCCGTGATGTAGCTGCTGTGTTTGTGCCCGCCATCGTAGCGGACCTCATGGCCGAGCAGGCATTGACTGACACCGAGGGCGATGGATGACTCTTCCGACATGGGGCGAGGCTCCTATGAGGCGAGACGGATGTATCCACGGTTGACTTATACAAAACCACCCGCAAGAAACGCTCCACAAATCCAAAAAGGGTCTCCCCATCCCTTAAAGCCACCTTTTGCCCAACAATGCAGCAGCGGATGGAGAAAAATCACCGAATTTTACAGGGGTGCGTCTGGTTGACGGTGGAAGAAACAGACAAAAAACGCTACACTTTCATCCCTGGCGGTCGGCATGGATCCAAGAAGACCACCCAAACCAAAAAAACACCCATCTTGTCACGTAAGGAGCCGGACACCCCATGTCCCAGATGTCCCAGGAACCGTCCGGTTCCGAAGCCAATCCACTGTCATCCGTCAAACAGGCCCTGCTGGCCGTGCGGGAAATGAGCGCCAAACTCAAGGCCATGGAGGCCACCCGCAGCGAACCCATTGCCATCATCGGCGCCAGTTGCCGTTTTCCCGGCCAGGCCGACTCTCCGGAACAGTTCTGGGAACTTCTGAAGAACGGTGTGGACGCCATCACCTCGGTTCCGCCGGATCGCTGGAACGCCGATGCCTGGCACGATCCCGACCCGGACAAACCCGGTACCATCAGCACCCGCTTCGGGGGGTTCATCGGGGATCCGACCCCCTTCGATCCCCAGTTCTTTGAAATCTCCCGCCGGGAGGCCGCCAGCCTCGACCCGCAACAGCGCCTGCTGCTGGAACTCACCTGGGAGGCCCTGGAACGGGCCAACATTCCCCATGAGGCGCTCCGGGGCCAGTCCGCCGGGGTGTTCGTGGCCATGAGTAATGTGGATTATGCCCTGCTCATGCACAAAAACCGGGATCCCAAGGAGATCGACGCCTATTTCATCACCGGCAACGCCTCCAGCGTGGCGGCGGGACGGCTCTCTTATTTTCTCGGGGTGACCGGGCCATCGCTTTCCGTGGACACCGCCTGCTCCTCTTCGCTGCTGGCCACCCATCTGGCCTGTCAAAGCCTGCGCCAGCGGGAGTGCGATCTGGGTCTGGTGGCCGGGGTGAATCGCATCCTGATTCCAGAGGTGAGCGTCAATTTCTCCAAAGGGCACATGCTGGCCCCGGATGGTCGCTGCAAAACCTTCGACGCCCGGGCCGACGGCTACGCCCGGGGAGAAGGGTGCGGCGCCCTGGTGCTCAAACGGTTGTCGGACGCCCTCCGCGACCAGGATACCATTCTGGCGGTGATTCGCAGCTCGGCGGTCAATCAAGACGGGGCCAGCGGCGGTTTGACCATTCCCAGCGGTCTGGCCCAGGAACGGGTCATCCGTCAAGCCCTGAGCAACGCCAATCTCAAACCTTCCCAGATCGATTATGTGGAAACCCATGGCACCGGCACCCCGCTGGGAGATCCCATCGAGGTGGATGCCCTGGCGAAAGTGTTCGGTTCGGACCGTGGGGCGGATCGCCCCTTGATGATCGGATCGGTCAAGACCAACTTCGGCCATCTGGAATCCGCCGCCGGCATGGCGAGCCTGCTCAAGACCACCTTGGCGTTGCGGCATCGGGCCATTCCCCCCCATCTGCACTGTCACACCCCCTCGCCCCACATCGACTGGAAAAAAGCCCCCATCACCGTGCCCAACCGCCTGACCCCCTGGCCGAACACCGGCAGCGAACCCGCCAGGGCCGGCATCAGCTCTTTCGCCTTTGGCGGCACCAATGTCCACATGATTTTGGAAGAGGCCCCGGCCCCAATCGCTGCCGCCCCGTCCGCCGCTCCCCTGGCTCCGCCGCCTCCCCTGGCCCTGCTCCCCCTGGCCGCCAAAAGTCTGCCCGCGCTCCAGGCCCTGGCCCGACGCCACGCCGCCCACCTGACCGACAACCCGGATCAATCCTGGTGGGACATCTGCCACACGGCGGCCACCGGTCGCACCGGATTCCGGCATCGGCTGGCCCTGGTGGCTCCGACCACCGCCGACGCCCCGCTGTCGGAGGTGCTGAACCACTTTGCCGAAAACCGTATCGATAAAACCTTCATGCGCGGTCGCGCCTCCTGGGGTCTGGTGCCCGGAGAGGAAAGCCCCACCGGTCTGCCTCCCAGAATCGCCTTTTTGTTCACCGGCATGGGCTCCCAATACCTGGGCATGGGGCGGGAACTCTACCAGTCCCAGCCCGTGTTCCGGGAGACCCTGGATCAATGCGATGACATCCTGCGACCCTGGCTCACCCCCTCCCTGCTGACCGTGCTGCACGGCACGGATCCGGCCCCGTTGAACCAGCCCGAATACGCCCATTCGGCGATCTTCGCCGTGGCCTGCGCCCTGACCCGGCTGTGGCGCTCCTGGGGGATCGAGCCGAGCGTGGTGCTGGGTCACAGCATCGGGGAGTACGCAGCAGCCTGGGCGGCGGGCATGTTCTCCTTGGAAGAGGGATTGCGGGTGATCGTCCAGCGGGGTCGGTTGATCGGATCCTTGGCCGCTGGTGGCAAAATGGCCCTGGTGGCCACCGGCGAGGAGGAGGTCCAACGGGCCATCGCCCCCCATGCCGCCCGCGTGGCCTTGGCGGCGATCAACGGTCCGGCCTATTGCACCATCTCCGGCGACGGGGAACGGGTGGAGCAACTCCTGGCCGACTTTGCCGAAGCGGGCATTCCCGGCCAACTGCTCAAAAGCGACCACGCGGTCCACTCACCTTTGGTGGAACCGATTCTGGCGGAGTTCGAGCAACTTTTGACCGCTCTCCCCCTGACCGCACCCAAACTGGAGCTGATCACCAATCTCACCGGCAAACGGGCCACGGCCCACATGGAAACGCCGGGCTACTGGCGTCAGCAGATGCGTCAACCGGTGCGTTTCGCCGACGCCATTCTGGCCGCCCGACAGGCCGGATGCACTGCTTTTGTGGAAATCGGTGCCCAGCCGGTACTGATCGGACTGGGCAGCATGGCGCTGCGGGAGTTGACCCCGGAACCCCTCTGGCTGGCCAGCCTCAAGGAGGGACAAGGTGAATGGTCGATGCTGCTGCGTTCCCTGGGCACCTTGTACACCCACGGGGCTTCTGTGGAATGGAAATCCTTCTATCGGGATTACGCCTGCCAGCGGGTCACGCTGCCCACCTATCCGTTTCAGCGTTCCTATTGCTGGTACACGGAGACCCCCACGCTCCCCACCCCCTCCCAGCCCGAACCCGTTGCGGAACCCGTCGACATGACCACCCACACCCCATCCGACAACCCCGGCCCCCGCATTCCGCAACGGCTGCAACAGCTCATCGCCCAGCAGTTGCGGGCCAATCCCGAGGAGGTGGATCTGCATACCCCCTTCCTGGAGATGGGAGCCGACTCGCTGATTCTCATGGAGATTCTCCAGGCCATCGACAAACGCTTCGGGGTACGCATCGCCATCCGGCGCATTTTCGAGGATCTGTCCACCCCCGACGCCGTGGCCAACCACATCGCCCACGCACTGCCCGCCGACTGGTGCGACCCGGACGATCAGGCTCCGGCACCCGCTGCAACACCCGCTGCGGTCACGGCGGCGGCACCCCAGACGACAACGATCACCCCTCCCCCGGCTCCGAACGTGACGACGACGGCCACCCTGGCCGCCGCCACGGCTCCCGGATCGGCCATCGAACAGGTGGTGATGCGTCAACTGGAACTGATGACCCAACAGTTGGCCCTGCTGCGGGGAGAACCCCTCCCGGCCTCCCCGACGGCTGGCATTGCCACGCCAGCCGGACCGCTCCCCACCGCCCCGGCCAAACCCCAGGGGCAGACCGGGGGCCATTTCGCCTCGTTCCACGACCAGGACGCCAGCGCCCTCACCCCCTCTCAGCAGGCCTTCCTGGATGGTTTCATCCAACGTTACATCCAGCGCACCCAGACCTCCCGCACCCGTGCCGAACAGGAGCGGATCCACTGGGCGGATGTGCGTTCGTTGATGGGCATGCGTCCGGAAACCAAACGCCTGAGCTATCCGATTCTCTCCTCGGAGGCCACGGAGAGCGGATTCATCGATCTGGACGGCAACCACTATGTGGATCTGGCCAGCGGATTCGGTGCCCATCTGTTCGGTTTGAAAGCCCCCTTCATCACCCAGGCCATGCAGGCCCAGATCGAAAAAGGGGTGCATCTGGGGCCCCAATCCGCGGTGAGTGGAGAGGTGGCGAGACTGATCCGGGAGTTGACCGGGGTGGAACGGGTCGCCTTTTGCTGCACCGGCACCGAGGCGGTGATGTCGGCCATCCGGCTGGCCCGGGCCGCCACGGGACGCACCCGCATCGCCATGTTCTCCGGCTCCTATCACGGCCACTCCGACGGCGTGCTGGTGATGGCGGGCAAAGTGGATGGCCAGGCCTGCACTGTACCCATGGTGCCCGGAGTGCCTCCGGGTCCGGTGGCAGAGACCCTGATTCTCAACTACGACAAACCCGACGCCCTGGAGACCATCCGCGCCCACGCCGACTCCCTGGCGGCCATCCTGGTGGAACCGGTCCCCAGCCGCCAACCCACCCTGCAACCCAAGGCCTTCTTGCATCAGTTGCGCGCCTTGACCCTGGAGCTGAACATTCCCCTGATCTTCGACGAAATGATCACCGGTTTCCGCATCGAAGCCGGAGGGGCGCAGGCCCATTTCGGCGTGGAAGCGGATCTGGTCACCTATGGCAAGGTCTTGGGCGGGGGACTGCCCATGGGCGTGGTGGCGGGCAAGGCGCGTTTCATCGATCAGGTGGATGGGGGATTGTGGCGGTTCGACGATCCGGACTCCTTCCCCAGCCACGAAACCACCCTGGCCGGTGCGGGCACCTTCCGGCGTCATCCCCTCTCCCTGGCGGCGGCCCTGGCCATTCTCACCCGCATCAAAGACGAAGGCCCGGCTTTGCACGCACGCTTGAACCAACGGGCCGAACGGCTGGAAAACGACCTGCACGCCTTTTTCCAATCCAAAAAAGTCCCGGTGCGCATCGCCCGGTTCGGTTCGTTGTTCCGCTTTGTGCAAAGCGGCAACTTCAGCTACACCTATCAGCCGTTGGAAATGGATCTGCTGCACTATGGGTTGATCGAAAAGGGTATCTATCTGTGGGAAGGACGCACCTGTTTCGTCTCCACCGCCCACACCGACTTAGACATGGAACAGGTGGTCAACGCGGTCAAGACCACGGTGGAAGAACTGCTGAACGCAGGCTTTTTCCCCAGCGCCGGACACACCCCCACCCCGCCCGCGCCGGTGGAAAGAATCCTCCCCTTGAGCGACGCCCAAACCCAGTTGTGGATGCTGGATCAGATGCATCCGGACAGCTCCTTGTGCAATCTGAGTTTCACCAATCTGGAGTTGCATGGTCCCCTGGACCCGGAGGCCCTGCACGAGGCGGCCCGTCGGGTGATCCAGAGGCACGACGCCCTGCGCACCACGATTGCGCCCCACGCACCCCAACAGACCGTGCTGCCCGCCGTGGCGTTCACCATTCCCCTCACGGATCTGTCCCACCTGGACGAATCCGCCCGTCAGGCGGAACTGACCCGCTGGTTTCAGCAAGAGGCAGCCACTCCCATCGACATCACCCAACCGCCTCCCTTCCGGCTCACGGTGATCCGTCTGCAACCCGAGCGGCATCGTCTGGTCTTCGCCGCCCACCACATTCTGATCGACGGCATGTCCCTGGTGGTGTTGCTGCGGGAGCTGTTCACCCTCTACACCGACTTGAAACAAGGCATCTCCACCCCGTTGCCCCCGGCCATGCCCCTGGACCATTACCTGAACTGGCGGCAGGCCTGCGACCGCTCCGTGGAGATGCAACCCCACGAAGCCTACTGGCTCGACCAGTTCTCCGGTCCTCTGCCGGCCCTGGAGCTGCCCTGGGACCGCCCGCCCCGCCAGACCAGCGACTATCGGGCCGCACGGGCGGTGCTGCGCATCGAAAACACCTTGTATCAATCCCTCAAAAAGGTGTGCGCTCAGTTCAATAGCACCCTTTTCATGGTGCTGCTGTCCACCTATCAACTCTTCTTGCACCGGCTGTCCAACCAGGATGAGCTGGTGGTGGGCATCTTAGTGCTGGGACGGCCCCCCGCCGCCCAGAAACAACCGCTGATCGGCTACTGCTCCCACATTCTGCCCCTGAAAAGCCGACTGGAGGGCAATCCCGATTTCGCCGCGTTCTTGAAGGGGGTCAAGCAGACCCTGCTGAACGCCCTGGAGCATCAAAACTACCCCTTCGCCCGGCTGATCGACCGGTTGCAAGCCCAACACCACGATGCCCACACCGCGCTGATGGCCACCACCTTCAACATGGACCATCCCATCGAATTGGGGGATGCGCTGGGATTGCAGGCGGAATGGTTTCCACAGCCGATCCATGTATTGGACAACGCCTTGAGCGTCAACGTCACCGAGATCCAGGGGGAGCTGGTGGTGGAGTTCGACTACAGCACCGAGCTGTTCGATCCCGCCACCCTGGAACGCTGGAGCGGCCATTTCCACACCCTGCTGGCCTCCATGGTCGCCGACGCGCAAGGCATCACCCCGCCCACACCGGTACGCAACCTGCCCCTGCTCACGTCAAAAGAACGCCACCACATCTTGACCGCCTGGAATCAGCCCCGGTATCTGTCGTTCCGCCATGGCACGTTCGACGCCCTGCATCAAGGCGTCGAACGCCATGCCGTCGAGAACCCGGAGGCCATGGCCCTGCGCCTCGATGACCGGGTTCTCAGTTATGGTGACCTCAACGCCCGCTCCAACCGGCTGGCCCATCACCTGATCCGCTCCGGGGTTGGCCCCGGCTCCCGGGTGGGGCTGCTGGTGGAACGCTCCTTGGAGATGATCGTGGCCCTGCTGGCCATTCTCAAGGCGGGCGGGGCCTATGTGCCCCTGGATCCGGAAACCCCCACGGCCCGACTGGCTTTCGTGATCGAAGACGCCGGATTCGCCGGCATCGTCACCCATGCCGCCCTGGCCCCCCGGCTGCCCCCATTGCCGAATCACGCGAATCAGGCGGCGCTCCGGGTGATCCTGGATGACTGCTGGTCAGCGCTGCCGGAATCCGACTCCGGCAATCCCGACCTCCCCATCCAGCCCGACCAGCCCGCCTATGTGATCTACACCTCCGGATCCACCGGGGAACCCAAAGGGGTGGTGGTGGAGCATCACACCATCGTGCGCCACTGTCTGGATTACGGGGCCATGCTGGAAATCACTCCGGCGGATCGGGTGTTGCAGTTCAGCGCGTTGCATTTCGATTTTTCGGTGGAAGACATCTTCACCCCGTTTCTGGCCGGAGCCGGGCTGGTGTTGCGAGGTCCGGAGATCTGGACCGCCGCCGAGTTCAACCGTCAGGTGGGCCAGCACGGCATCACCCTGGCGGGTCTGACCCCGGCCTATCTGCAACCCCTGGTCCACGCCTGGGAAAACCATCCCCGCGAAGCCCCCCATAGCCAGCTCCGCTGCGTCACCGTCGGCGGAGACGCGGTGCCCAAGAGTCTGGTGGAGCAGTATCAACGCACCCCCATGGGGGCCGTACCCCTGTGGAACACCTACGGACCCACCGAAGCGGTGGTCACCGCCTTGGTGCATCCCATCGGCCCGGTAGCGCAAGAGACCCATCCCCGCGTTCCCATTGGCCGTCCGTTGGGACGACGTACCGCCTGCATTCTCGACCCCCAGGGGGAACCCCTGCCCATCGGGGTGCCCGGCGAACTGCATCTGGGGGGCATGGAGTTGGCCAAGGGATATCTCAACCGCCCGGAACTGACCCGGGACCGTTTCATTCCCGACCCCTTCAGTCCCCATGCCGGCGCCCGGCTGTACAAAACCGGAGACCGTGCCCGTTATCTGCCGGACGGACAGATCGATTTTCTCGGGCGCATCGACACCCAAACCAAAATTCGCGGCTTTCGCATCGAGATGGGCGACATCGAATCCACCCTCACGCGCCACGCGGGGATCCGGGAGGCGGTGGTCCAACCCCATGTCCAAGAAAACGGGGAGACCATCCTGGTGGCCTATCTGGTCCACACCCGGCAACCGCCCCCCACGGATTCCCGGTTGCGCGCCCATCTGCAAACCCAGTTGCCGGACTACATGATCCCCTCCCATTTCATCCACCTGGAGGCGCTGCCTCTGACCAGCAACGGCAAGGTGGACCGGCGGGCGCTGCCGGCACCGAAACGCGACTCCGCGGATCCGGATGATCTGGTGGCTCCCCGCACCCCCACGGAACAGACCATGGCCCGGATCTGGAGCGCCCTGCTGGACAGGACGGAAATCGGCATTCATCACAATTTCTTCGATCTGGGGGGCCATTCGCTGCTGGCGGTTCAGGTCATCTCCCAGGTGCGCGACCGCCTGACGGTGGAGTTGCCCATCGGCCTTTTCTTTCAATATCCCACCATCGCCGGACTGGCCGAACGCATCGACGCCGCCTTGGGCATTGCCCTCAACGACCATTCCGACACGGAACGCGAGGAGTTCGTCTTTTGAGCCACTCATCCCCCTCCATCGAATCCCTGCTTTCCGAACTGCGCGGCCTGGGCATCGCCGTACTGGCCGACGGGGAGAATCTGCGGGTCAGCGCCCCCAAAAACAGCATGACCGCCGCCTTGCGCCAACAGGTGGCCGACCGCAAAACCGAGCTTTTGGCCCATCTCCGGCACGAAGCCGCCCAAAGCGCCACCATCCGGATCACCCAACCGGAAGCCGGAGCCCGCACCATTCCGGTCGTGCCCCGTCATCCGGATCAGGAGTTGCCCCTCTCTTTCGCCCAGCAACGGTTGTGGTTTCTGGATCAACTGGAAAGCGGCTCCACCTGGAACATCCCCGCCGCCTTGCGCATGACCGGCCCGTTGAACCGCGCCGCGCTCACCCACGCCTTGAATGATCTGGTGGCCCGTCACGAGGTGTTGCGCACCTCTTTCGGCAAAGGACGCGACGGGGAGACCCCCATCCAGATCATCGCCCCTCCGGCGCTTGTGGCGCTGCCGGTGATCGACCTGGAACCCCTGGACCCGGAACAGCAGCAAGCCGAAGTGCGACGCTGGATCACCCAGGGAGAGGATTACCGATTCGATCTGGCCACCGGCCCCCTGATGTGGGTCCACCTGTTGCGGCTCTCCGACACCGCTCATCTGCTGCTTTTGACCCTGCACCACATCATCGCCGATGGCTGGTCCGTGGGGGTGTTGATCCACGAGGTGGCGGCGCTGTATGCCCGGCATGCCGGCTCTCCGGCTCCCGTGGCCCTGCCGGAGTTGCCGATCCAGTACGCGGATTTCGCCGTCTGGCAACGGGGCTGGTTGCAAGAAGGGGAGCTGGACCGTCAACTCGCCTACTGGCAAAAAACCCTGACCGGCGCCCCGGCCCTGTTGGAACTGCCCACGGACCGGCCCCGACCGGCGCAACAGACCTTTCGCGGCGCGGTGGAGCGCTTCTCCTTCGGTCCCGCCCTCACCCAGGGGTTGCGCCAGTTGAGCCGCGACAACCAAACCACCTTGTTCATGACCCTGCTGGGTGGGTTCACGGTGCTGCTGTCTCGTTACAGCGGACAGTCCGACCTCGTGGTCGGCTCGCCGGTGGCCAACCGCAACCGGGCCGAACTGGAAGGCTTGATCGGATTTTTCGTCAATACCCTGGTGTTGCGCCTGGATCTCTCCCGGGAACCCACCTTCCGCACCCTGCTGCAACAGATCCGCCAGACCACCCTGGATGCCTACGCCCATCAGGATGTGCCTTTCGAGCATCTGGTGGAACGGCTCAAACCGACCCGCACCCGCAGTTACTCGCCGTTGTTCCAGGTGATGTTCATCCTGCAAAACACCCCGGAAACCCGGCTCGAACTGCCGGAGATGACCATTCACCTGCAAGACCAGGAACAGATCCCGGCCAAATACGATCTGCTCCTGGGCATGGAAGAGCATGCCTCCGGCCTCAAAGGAGAGTTCGAGTACAATACCGACCTGTTCGATCCGACCACCATCCAGCGCATGATCGGACATTTGGAAACCGTACTGCACGCCGCCGTTCACAATCCGGATCAATCCTGCGCCCGCATGCCCCTGCTGACTCCGGGGGAATACCAGCTCATGGTCCATGACTGGAACCGCTCCCCCTGTCCGGAACCGGAGACCACCTGTCTGCACACCCTGATCGAAGCCCAGGTGGCCCGCACTCCCGAGGCTCCCGCTTTGGTCTTTGAAGGCACGACCCTCAGCTACCACGCCCTCAACCAGCAAGCCAACCAACTGGCCCACCACCTGATCGCCCTCGGCGTGCAGCCGGGCACCCTGGTGGGCATCTGCCTGGATCGGTCGCTGCAAACGGTCATCGGAGTGCTGGCGATTCTCAAGGCGGGGGGGGCCTATGTGCCCATGGATCCCTATCATCCACCGGAACGGCTCTCCTTGCTGATCGAAGACGCCCGACTGGCCTTCCTGGTGACCCAAAGCCCGATCCTGGCCCGGCTGCCCGCCCATCAGGCCCGCACCATTCTGCTGGACTCGGAAGCCGAAACCATTCGCAGCCGCCCCGCCACCAATCCCGACACCCGGGTCACGCCACTGCATCCCACCTATGTCATCTACACCTCCGGCTCCACCGGACGGCCCAAAGGGGTGGTGATCCGTCACGACCGGCTGGTGCGCATGTTCCTGGTGATGCGGGAGTGGTACCAGTTCGACGCCCGGGATGTCTGGTCCCTGTTTCACGCCTTCTCGTTCGATTTTTCCGTCTGGGAGATGTGGGGCGCGTTGCTGTTCGGGGGACGGTTGGTGGTGGTCTCCCGGGATACCGCCCGCTCCCCGGAGGCGTTTTACGAGCTGTTGCACAGCGAACGGATCACCATCCTCAACAACAACCCCTCGGTGTTCCAGGCCCTGACCAACCTGGAAGAGTCGGGTCACGCCAAACCCTTGAGCCTGCGGCTGGTGATCTTCGGGGCCGAGCCTCTCAAGCTGCAAAACCTCAAACCCTGGTTCGACCGCCACGGGGACCAAACCCCGCAACTGATCAATCTGTATGGCATCACCGAATCCACGGTCCACACCACCTATCACGCCTTGAGTCGCGCCGATCTGGAGCAGCCCCATCTGCGCATCGGCCCCCCCCGCGCCGAACTGCACCCGTTGTACATCCTGGATGACCACCTGCAACCCGTGCCCATCGGGGTGCCGGGGATTCTGTACGCCGGAGGCATCGGACTGGCCACCGGTTATCTCAACCAGCCGGAGTTGACCGCCAAGGCCTTTCTGCCGGATCCCTTCAATCCCCACCCGGACAGCCGTTTGCAACGCACCGGGGATCTGGCCCGTTTTCTGCCGGATGGCAACATCCACTTTCTGGGACGCAAGGATTATCAGGTGAAGGTGCGGGGATTCCGCATCGAACTCGGAGAGATCGAAGCCAATCTGGCCCAACACCCGGACCTCTACGAAGCCGCCGCCACCACCTGGGAGCCGCAACCGGGAGACAAACGGCTGGTGGCCTATGTGGAGGTGGAAAAGGGACACACTCCCCCCACCGCCGCAGAACTGCGGGCCTATCTCAAACGCAAGCTGCCGGATTACATGGTTCCGGCCCTTTTCCAGATCCTGGAGGCCCTGCCCCGCTCCCCGAACGGCAAGGTGGACCGGCGTCTGCTCACCCCTCCGGCCAGCGACGACGCCCCTGCGACCCCGGCCAGCCAGGACCCGTTGCGCACCCCCACCGAAGAGATGGTCGCCGCCACCTGGGGCGCGTTGCTGAATCGCCCACGGGTCAACCGCGCGGATCATTTTTTCGAACTGGGGGGACACTCCCTGATGGCCACACGGGTCATGGCCCGGCTGCGGGATCTGTTCGCGCTGGATCTGCCCCTGACTTTGCTGTTCGACCACCCCACCGTGGCGGATATGAGCGCCCAGATCGACACCGCGCGCCTGCAATCCAATCGCATGCCCCCGCCCCCTCCGATCCGGATCGCCGCCAAGGATGCCGCTTTGCCCCTGTCGTTTTCCCAGCAACGGTTGTGGTTTCTGGAACAACTGGAAGGGGGACTGGCTACCTATCACATGCCCGGCGCCATGGCCCTGACCGGCTCCCTGGACGCCAACGCCCTGGAACGAGCGATCCATGCCATCATCCGGCGTCACGAATCCCTGCGCACCACCTTCCAGGTGATCGACGGGGATCCGGTGCAACGGATCCTGCCCCCGGTGGATCGGCCCATCACCCGCATTCCACTGCCGCCGGGAGAGAGCGTGCAACAACTGGGCAGCGCCGAAATGCAAAAGCCTTTCGACCTGACCCGCGACTTCATGCTGCGGGCCACCCTGATCGAAACCGGCCCCCAGGACCACACCCTGCTGTTCACCTTTCACCACATCGCGGCGGACGGCTGGTCCATCACGATTTTCATCAGTGAATTGATCCAACTGTACAACGCCTTTCTCCAGGGTCAGCCGGATCCCCTGCCCCCGCTGCCGATTCAATACGCGGATTACAGCCAATGGCAACGGCAATGGCTCCAGGGTCCAGTCCTCGACACCCAGTTGGCCTACTGGAAACACCATCTGGCGGATGCCCCGGTGTTGCTGGAACTGCCCACCGACCGGCTGCGCCCGCCGATCCAGACCTATCATGGCGCCGACGCCTATTTCCACGTGGATCCGGAGATCGCGCAGGGCATCGCCCGCTTGAGCCGCGACACCGGCACCACGGTGTTCATGACCCTGCTGGCCGCTTTCACCACCCTGCTGGGTCGTTTGAGCGATCAGCAGGATGTGATCGTCGGCACCCCGGTGGCCAACCGCAACCGCCCGGAAACCGAAGGATTGATCGGCTTTTTCGTCAACACCCTGGCGTTGCGGGTGGATCTCTCCGGGGATCCGGCCTTCCGGGAGCTGCTGGCCCGGGTACGACGCACCACCCTGGACGCCTTCGCCCATCAAGACATCCCCTTCGAGCAACTGGTGGAAGCCCTGCAACCCACCCGCAACTTGAGCCACGCTCCGTTGTTCCAGGTGCTGTTCGCGCTCCAAAACGCCCCCTTCACGCCTTTGGAGATGACCGGCCTGACCATCACGCCCCTGGATCTTTACGGCAAATCGGCCAAATTCGACATCTCCCTCTCCATGGAAGAGACAGATCAGGGGATGACCGGCAACATCGAGTACAACACCGATCTGTTCGACGCCGCCACCATCCAACGCATGATCGGCCATTTCAAAAACCTGCTGGCCAGTCTGGTGGCCCAGCCGGAACTCTCCCTCTCCCGGCTGCCCATGTTGAGCGCCGCCGAACGGCATCAACTGCTGGAAACCTGGAACGACACCCACGCAGACTATCCCAACCGTCATCTCTGCCTGCATCAGTTGTTTGAAGAGCAGGCGCTGCGCACTCCGGAAGCCACCGCCTTGGTGTGCGACGATGGCCGCAGCCTGTCGTATGCGGCCTTGAACCGCAAAGCCAACCAACTGGCCCACCATCTGCGCGCCCTCGGGGTCGGGCCGGACAATCTGGTGGGCATCTGCCTGGAACGCAACCAGGAGCTGGTGATCGCCCTGCTGGCCACCCTCAAGGCCGGAGGGGCCTATGTGCCCCTGGATCCCAACTATCCCCAGGATCGCATCGCCTTCATGCTCGACGACATGCAACAAGGGGATACGGGCGCCCATGGTCCGGTGCTTTTGACCCAGCAATCGATCCGGCCCCAACTGCCCCCGACCCGGGCGCGGGTGATCAGCCTGGATGGCCCGGAGGCTCAGACCATCGCCGCTCTGAGTACCGACACCCCCGCGCCCCTGGCCACACCCGACCATCTGGCCTATGTGATCTACACCTCCGGCTCCACCGGACGGCCCAAAGGGGTGGCCATCGAACACCACAGCCCCGTGACCCTGATCCATTGGACCCAGGGCTATTACGAACGCGCCTGGTTCGATCAGGTGCTGGCTTCGACTTCCATCTGCTTTGACCTGTCGGTATTCGAGTTGTTTGTCCCGTTGAGCTGGGGCGGCACCATCGTCTTGGTGCGAGACGCCTTAGCCCTGCCCGCAGCGGTGGAAGCCGGACACCGGATTACCCTGATCAACACCGTGCCTTCGGCCATGGCCGCGCTGCTGCGTCTGGGACCGCTGCCGGAATCGGTCAAACTGATCATTTTGGCCGGGGAACCCTTCAAGGACACCCTGGCCCACGGCATCTACGCCAATCCGTCGGTGCTGCATTTCTACAATCTTTACGGACCCTCCGAGGATACCACCTACTCCACCTACGCCCGCATTCCGGCGGATCTTCAAGGTGCCCCCTCCATCGGTCGGCCCATCGCCAACACCCAGGCCTACATCCTGGATCACCACCTGGAACCGGTTCCCGTGGGGGTGGTGGGAGAACTCCTGTTAAGCGGCGACGGACTGGCCCGGGCCTATCTCAATCGGCCCGATCTGACCGCCGAAAAGTTCATCCCCAACCCCTTCCGCCCCGGCACCCGCCTGTACAAAACCGGGGATCTGGCCCGCTACCGTCCGGACGGCTCCATCGATTTTCTCGGACGGCGGGATCATCAGGTCAAGGTACGGGGATTCCGCATCGAACTGGGAGAGGTGGAAAACGCGCTCCAGCAACATCCCGACATCCGGGAAACGGTGGTACTGGTACGCGGCGACTCCAACGACAGCCGTTATCTGGCGGCCTACGTGGTGCCCCGGGTCTCCCCCGGCCCCACTGCGGGGGATCTGCGCGCCCACCTGAAAAAACGGGTGCCGGATTACATGGTACCGGCCATCTTCGTTCTCATGCCCGACGGCCTGCCCCTCACCGCCAACGGCAAGCTGGACCGCAAGGCCCTGCCGGATCCGGAACGGTCCCGGGAAGGACTGGAAACCACCCTGGCCGCACCCCGCACCCACAAGGAACGGCTCCTGACCCGCCTGTGGCAAGAGGTGCTGGGTGTGGAACGGGTGGGGATCCACGACAATTTCTTCGAGCTGGGGGGTGACTCCATCTTGAGCATCCAGATCGTGGCCCGGGCCCGTCAGGCCGGGGTAAACCTGACCCTGCGCCAGATCTTCCAGCATCAAACCATCGCCGAACTGGCCCTGATGGCCGACCAGACCAGCGCCGTTCAGGCCGAACAGGGCACCATCACCGGTCCGGTGCCCCTGACCGCCATTCAACGCTGGTTCCTGGATCGTCACACCCCGGCCCCCCACCATTTCAATCAGTCCCATCTGCTCGTCACCCCGCCCCACATGTCGGCGCCATGGCTGAAAGTGGCGGTGGGACAACTGCTGATGTGGCACGACGCCTTGCGCGCCCGTTTCGTGTACCAAGGAGACGTCTGGCATCAAGAGATCGCCCCCCCGGATGACGCCATTCCCTTCACGGTGGAAAATCTCGCCGCCCGGCCCCCGGAGCAATGGCAATCCACCATCGAAGCCCACGCCGAACGTCTGCAATCCACCCTGGACCTGACCCATGGCCCCCTGGTGCGCGTGGTCTTCTTCCAAGGCCCAGACCATCAGCCGGGACGGTTGCTGTTCATCATCCACCACCTGGTCATCGACGGCGTATCCTGGCGCATCTTGCTGGAAGACCTGGAAACCGCCTACGAACAGGCCGCCCAGGGGCAAACCGTCGCGCTTCCATCCAAAACCTCCTCTTTCCGGCAATGGGCGCAGCGGATCACCGCGCCCGCCTTCCTGGAAACCCTGCAACCGGAGCTGGACCACTGGCAACCCGTCGCCACCCGATCCTGCGCCGCATTGCCCCTGGACTGGCCCGACAACCGCTCCCAAAACACCGTGGCCAGCGTGGCCTCCATCCGGGTCGCTCTGGATCCCGAAGAGACCAATGCCCTGCTGCGCACCATTCCGGCTCTGTTTCACACCCAGATCAACGATCTGCTTCTGTCCGCCCTGGCCCAGGCCCTGCGCCAGTGGAGCCGACAGGATGGCCCTTTTCGGGTGGACATGGAAGGACATGGCCGGGAGGAGCTGTTCGAGGATCTGGACATCTCCCGCACGGTGGGATGGTTCACCGCCTTGTTCCCGATCCTGCTGGATCCCGGCACCCCGGAGGCGTGGCCCGCTGGCACCCTCCAAAAAACCACCGCGACCCTGCAAGCCACCCCCCGCCACGGCATCGGCCACGGGCTGCTGCGCCATGTTCAGGATACACCCCTGCGCGCCACCCCCAATGCCGAGCTGAGTTTCAACTATTTCGGCCAATACGACGCCATGCTGGGCGAGTCGCGCCTGTTCACCCTGGCCGCGGAATCCATCGGCTCCACCATCGCCCCGCACGCCCCCCGCAGTCACATCCTGGAACTCAACGGATTCGTCACCGCGGGACGCATGCAATGGGAATTAAGCTTCAGCACCGCCCTGCATCGCCCGGAAACCATCCAACGGTTGGCGGATCTTTTTGTCAGCGCCTTGCGGCAATGGGTTCAACAGGGTCTGGGTCCGGTGGCGCCGGTCCATACCGCTCCTCCTGAGGAATGGACCGGGGAAAGTCTGGATCCGGACGAACTGGACGCCTTGTTGGATGAACTGAACTGAAACCATGCAATCTTTGCTAGAGAAGCTCTTTAAATTGAAGTGTTGATCGGTTATCATGATCCTGCGTTGCGCATCAATCAACTATGGCATAAAAATTGCGTATCGCATTGCCATCGATTCCCATCTCTTGAATAATGAGATCATCATGAAACAAACCAAACCATTTTTCTGGATTCTCCCTTCGCTTCTCCCCGTGCTGCTCGGTGGACCAACACCGGCCATGGCCGCCGAACGCGTCAGTCTGCAAGAAGAAATTTTCAAGACCATGACCCCCACTCCGGAAGAACAGAATGGAAAATGGGGCATTGTGGACGCCATCAAAATGGCCATGGAAAACGACAACAATGTCGAAGTGATCACGGCCAAAGGGATGCGTGAAGTGGCCGCCGGTGAATACCAGGAAAAAAGCGGGGCCTTCAATCCCACCTTCGGTTTCACCATGGAAAACAGCCAGAACATCACCCCGGTACCATCCTGGGTGCAACAGCAATACAACGCCTTGAAGGCCCAGGAGGCCGCGTTGCCAGGAGGTTCCGCCCCCGCTCTGGCCCGGGCCTTAAGCGCACAGGCCGCACGTGCGGAACAGGGCAATGGTACCTTCACCGGCTCTGACATGAAGAACCTCTACGACGTGCAACAGATGTCCGCCGGTCTGCGGGCTTTGTACGACGCCTCCATCGAAAAGAATGTCCACAAGTCCACAGCCGTGGCCTCCATGAAACAGTTCTATCGTCCCGGCTTCTTTGCCAAGATCGAAACCATCCTGGACCGCACCGATCCGGTCAACTATTACGATGTGGGGGCCCAGGGCGCCGGCGCCACCAACATCGGCATCACCCAGGTTTCGATCCGCATCCCCCTGCTGCGCAACAGCGGTCCGGACGCCTATCAATGGACCGTGGAAGAAAAAGAGAAAAAACTCGGTTACGAATCCAAAAAGCAGGATTACCGTCACGCGGTCGCCAACCGGGTCCGCAACGTGGCCAAGGCCTATTGGGACTACAAGGAGGCCATGGAAAAACAAGACATCCTGCGGGTGTCGGAAAAACTGGTCACCAAATGGGCAGAGTCCGCCAAGGGCAAGGCCGCCCGGGCCACCAAAGGCAACAAGGATGAAGTCAATACCCTGACCGCCCGTCTGGCCTCCGAATCTTTGGCTCTGGAAGAGGGACGCTCCAAGGTCTACGCCGCCAAAAACGCCCTGGCGGAAGCCGTGGGCATCTCTGTGGAAGATTTGACAGCCAAAGGCTATCCCGCCGACGATTTTCCGACGGTTTCGACCAATGTCGAAGACAAGGCCCTCATCAAACGGTTGATGGTTCTGTCCCAGTCGGAACGGTCCGACCTGCTGGCCGCCAAACTGACCGAAGAGCAATCCAACGTCTTGCTGACCAAAGCCAAAAAGGATCTGCTGCCCAATCTGGTGGTGGATGCCACCGGTGGCGTCATGGGGGGCAATGTGGATGGCTCCACTCTGAGCAACGCCATGGACGGCTTTACCGACAATGTGGTCTCGCCGAACTGGAAAGTGGGTGTGACCTTTGAATATCCCTTCGGCAACGATGCGGCCCAGGGTATGGTCACGCAACGCAACATGGCGGTGATGCGGGATTCCATGCTGCTGGAAGAGAAAAACCGTACCGTTCAGATGAGCGTGAAAAAAAGCCTGAACGACCTCAAACACTCGATTCCGAGCGTGGATCTGGCGAAAAAATCCATCAAAAACTACTGGCCGAGCGTGGAAGGCTCTTTGGAGAAATACAACGCCCAAAGACAAAACGCTCCGCTTTCCACCTTGATGGATCTGCTCAGCCTGGAAGAAAAACTCAAAGACGCCCTCACCAAACACATCGAGGCCAAAAGCTCTCTGGCCAAATCGTTGGTGGATGTCCGTTTCGCCACCGGCACCCTGCTGCCCAAAACCGAAGGCGACCAGTTCGTCATTGGCAAGGAAGCCATCGCCACCCTGCCGTAACCTCGTCGCATACCAAAAAAACGCCCCCGTCAGAGTCCGTTCAATCGCTGGACTCTGACGGGGGCGGCATGCCTTTCGGGTATCAGCCCATGCGAATCACGGGGATCACCCCACCGATCCCAGATCCTGCCGTCTCTTCTGTTCAAAGCGATCCTTCTGAGCAGGAGTCAACACACTCTCCCCCTCGCCCCGTTTGCCTTTGCGAATGAACGCAGCCAACTGATAGCCCCGATCCAGGGCCAATCCCGTGGTATGATCGAATTGGGGTTCGTGGCGTTTCATGAACTCGAATCCGCAACGCTCCGCGATCACCGGCAGACGTTCGGGGGAGACCTGAAGATTACAGAACTCCGCCACCCGGAGAATGGTGCCCGGCAGATCGGCGGTCAACGCCTCGTAGCGCAAAAACAACACATCCGGATCGTTCCGGTGTTGCCACCATCCTTGGACATGCTCGAACCAGGACTGGAACTGCACCTGCCCGTTCATGAAACGCTCGAAGAACTCATCGAACGTCCCCCGAAATGACAGGTGGGAACGATAGAAATGATAATACGACACCACCACATCCTGCCCATCCCGCATCACATAGATGTATTTTCCCCGTTTTTTCGGGGTATCGGGATAAGACAGATGACACTTGAACACCCGGGGTGAGGGCATGGCGGCGAAATAGGCCATGGCCGCCTGCGGATTGGACATGATGCGCCGCTCGAACCAGGGCACCACCATGCCGATGTGCTGAAAATCCATGTTGCCGTCCGTGGTCAACTGATACAGCATCATCTGCATCAAGGTGGTGCCGGAACGGGGATAGGTGACGACAAAAATATCGTCCGCCCGATCCTCCATTTCAAAGGCCACGGTCCGTTTCAGATCGATCTGAATCGCGGCGGTCTCGATCCACTCCGCCAGGGTCCGCAACCCCCCGCTGATACCGCCAATCAAACGATTGGCGTTTTTTTTGATGGTCTCATTCATGGTTGTGGCTTCAAGATCCAACGCAAAAGAGAAAATGACATTTCATCCGCCAGTATAACGTCCGTCACCCGCAACCCAAGGAAAAAATCAAAAAAAACGCACTTCAACCCCCTCGACTCCACATCTTTGAACAAGAGAACCCCTGGCACTCTTCCCCTTTTCTGTTGTATCCTGGATCAGGTCTGCCAAATCGATCCCTTAAACCAAAACATTCCAACCCACACACCCGTTCCTTACACACTTCTGGACATCCGCATATGAAATTGTTGGAATTCTTCAACCGGGAGTTGGAAATTTCCAAGGGGTCCATCCTGGGAAGCGCCGTCATGGCCGGTGGGGCCAGCGCGGTCTTGCTGGCGGTGATCAATGCCGGAGCGGAAAAAGCGGCCAACCAGGAGGTGCGAGATCATCTGTTCTGGATCTTCATCGCGTCGTTTCTGCTTTTTTTCATCACCAAAAAACACGCCCTCAGCACCACCTCCATTGCCGTGGAAGCGGCGGTCCGCAAGGTGCGCATCCGCATCGCCGACAAAATCCGCAAGTCGGATCTGAGTTTTGTGGAGAACATGGGTCGTTCCAGCATGTTCACCCGCCTCACCCAGGATGCCAACCTGATCTCCCAATCGGCGGTCATCATCATCAATGCCAGCCAGTCGGCCATCGTCCTGGTCACCACCCTGATGTATGTGGCTTGGCTGTCTCCGGTAGGCTTTTTCATCATTCTGGTGGCCCTAAGCACGGGCAGCGCCATGTATCTGGTCAACAACCGCAAAAACGCCGAAGCCTTCGAGGTGGTCAACCGCAAGGAGTCGGAATTTTTCGACGCCCTCAACAACCTGTTGAGCGGCTTCAAGGAGATCAAGGTCAACCAGAAAAAAAGCGACAGCCTTTTCGATCACATCCAGCGCATCTCCGTGGAAACGGAAAAGCTCAAAGTGGCCTCCGGTCTGCGCTTTGTCGTGGATTTCATGTTCTCCCAGGTCACGTTTTATCTGCTTTTGGCCATCATCGTCTTCATCCTGCCCGAACTGGAAACCACCCATTACACCATCGTCATCAAACTCACCGCCTCGGCCCTGTTCATCATCGGGCCGGTCAACCTGCTGGTGGGCGCCATTCCGATCTTCACCCTGGCGGATGTGGCGGTGCGCAACCTCTACAAACTGGAAAAAGAGCTGGATGCCCAAGGGCTCAACACTCAACCCTTGAACAAACGTCTCGCCAACAAAATGGCCGCCTTCCAGGAGATCCGCTTTGAAAACGTCCACTTCACCTACGAGGCGAGAGAACAGGCCCAGGGGGTGGAATTCAGCGTCGGTCCCCTCAATTTCGTGGTGAAAAAGGGCAACATCCTCTTTTTGACCGGGGGCAACGGCAGCGGCAAATCCACGGTGCTCAAACTGATCACCGGCCTGTATTATCCCACCTCGGGGCGCATCCTGGTGGACGGAATCCCGATCACACGCACCAACTATCCGGAATTCCGCAATCTCTTTTCGTTGATCTTCAGCGATTTTCATCTCTTCGACCGGCTGTACGGTCTGGAAGGGGTGGACGAGGACACCCTGGACGAACTCCTGCAACTGATGCAACTGGAACAAAAAACCACCTATCAGGATGGACGTTTCACCGATCTCAACCTCTCCACCGGCCAGAAAAAACGCCTCGCCTTCATCGCCTCCTCGCTGGAGGAAAAACCCATCAGCGTGTTCGACGAATGGGCGGCGGACCAGGATGCCACCTTCCGGGCCTTCTTTTACGAAAAAATCCTGCCGGACATGCGCGCCAAAGGGATCACCCTGGTGTGCGTCACCCACGATGATCGCTATTTCGACGATTGCGACCATCTGATCAAAATGGATATGGGCAAGGTGGTCATGGACGATCCCCAGCACGGAAACCTGTAAAGCAATGCAACTGTTCTGCATTCCCTATGCGGGCGGCAACGCCTATGCGTATCTCGGGCTGACCAAACATGCGGATGATTTCATTCAGGTGGTCCCCCTGGAGTCCCCCGGACGGGGACGCCGGGGTCAGGAACCCCTGCTGGAAACCATCGGGGCGCTGACCGACGACCTCGTTTCCCTGATCCGCAGTCAGGTCCGGGGACCCTTCGCCCTGTTCGGTCACAGTCTCGGGGCCTATCTGGCCAATCTGGTAAGCCGACGCCTGATGGATGAATTCCAGCTACCCCCTTGTCACCTGTTCGTCTCCGGGGCCGCCGGACCCACACGCCTCAAACCCGCCAACCTGATTCACCAACTCCCCAAAGCCGACTTTCTGGCGGAGGTGGGTAAATACGGCGGCATTCCCAAGGCCATTCTGGCCCATCAGGAGCTGATCGACTATTTCGAGCCGATCCTGCGGGCCGATTTCAAGGCCATCGAAACCGATCACTATCCCGCCCCGCCGCCCATGGATCTGGGAATCACCGCCATGACCGGTTCCCTGGACACCATCGTCACCTTGGAGCTGATACGCCTCTGGCAGGCGGAAACCCGGCGACCCCTGGTGATCGAACCCTTTCCCGGGGATCATTTTTTCATCTTCGAGCAGTGGCCACGAATCGGCGAGATTCTCTCCCAAACCCTGCGACCCTACTGTCAGGCGTGATCCGCATTCTGCTGGCGGAGATCCATCCCACTCCGCTCTCTCCGCCCCAGTGGCAGGCACTGCTGAATCAGGTACCCGAAAACCACCATCCCGCGATTCTGCGTTTCAGACGGTGGCAGGACCGACAGGCCACGCTCCTGGGACGACTGCTGCTGCGGCACGCCCTGTTGGAAGCCAAACACGAAGCCCACACCCTGCGCGATTGGCGCCTCGGGGAACATGGCAAACCCCGAGTGGCAGAAGACATTTTTTTCAACATCTCCCACACCGAAGGGCTGGTGATCTGCGCCGTGAGCCGTCTGGGGGAAGTGGGCATCGATTGTGAACGGATCCGCCCCATCCCGCTGGAGGATTTCCAGAACCTGATGGATCCGGCCATCTGGCAGACCATCCACACCGCCCCCAACCCCCAACAGGCCTTCTTCGACTTCTGGACTGCGCGGGAAAGCGTGGTCAAAGGGGATGGACGGGGGTTGTCGATTCCCTTTTCAGCTCTGGAGATTCAAGACAATCGCGCCACCATTCGCCCCCCCCACGCCCCCGCACCCCACGGCATCCAGAACTGGCACATCCACCCGGTGACAACCCGTCCCGGCTATTGTTGCCATCTGGCCACCCCAGTCCCCACCCCGCCGGAAGCCCCGATACTCTGGTTCCCGGACCCCTCTTTGGGGGAATGAACAGACGCACCACTCAAAATGGATTTGACACGCTCCCACGATCCGCGCTAGAGTTGAGGCCATGAATCAATCGAGCCATTTCTCCCTGCTGCGACTTCCTGCCATCCTGCTGCGTGGCCACACTGGCCCATGGATATCTGGAAAAGGGGGGTAATCTCCGGTTCGGTTGTCACGAAACGCTTTTCCGAAGGCCATGGGTCACACTCCATGGCCTTTTTTTTTGACCTTTCGACCCCAAGGAGCAACGCCCATGAACAGCTTGCAGCTTCGACTTCGACTGAGTGGCGGTCGCCGGATCATGGCCCATACGGGTATCGGCGACCGGAGGTACCGCCACACCTCAGCCACCACTCAGCCCCCGAATCGAAGGAGTCCGCAACGATGTTGACCCATCCGGCCACCCGCTACCGCCCTGTTCCTCCGGTTGATCTCCCCGACCGTCACTGGCCCTCCCGGGTGACGGTGGCCCCACCAATCTGGTGCGCCGTGGATCTGCGGGATGGCAATCAGGCTTTGGCCACCCCCATGTCGCCGGAGCAGAAAAAACGCTTCTTGAAACTCTTGCGCCGCATCGGTCTGAAAGAGATCGAAGTGGGTTTCCCGGCGGCCTCCCGGGATGATTTCGATTTTGTCCGCGCCGCGGTGGCCATCCAGGCCGAGGATCCGGAGTGGACGCTTCAGGTGTTGACCCAGGCCCGCAAGGAGATCATCGAACGCACCTTCGAGGCTCTGAAAGGGGCGCGAAGGGCCATTGTCCATCTGTACAACTCCACCTCTCCGGTGCAAAGGCGCGTGGTCTTCGGCATGGATCAGGCCGGCATCATCGCCCTGGCCAGACAAGGCGCCGAATGGGTCAAAGCCTGCGCCGCCCGACAACCCGAAACCGAATGGATCTTTGAATACTCCCCGGAGAGCTTTTCGGCCACCGAGCCGGAATTCGCCCTGGCCATCTGCGCAGCGGTCTGCCAAGTGTGGCAACCCACGCCGCAACACAAGGTGATCCTCAATCTGCCCGCCACCGTGGAAGTGGCCTCCCCCAACCACTACGCCGATCAGATCGAATGGTTTCATCGCCATTTTCCAATGCGGGAGGCGGTGATCCTGTCGGTTCATCCCCACAACGACCGGGGATGCGCCGTGGCCGCCGCGGAGTTGGCCATGCTGGCCGGGGCGGAACGGGTGGAAGGCACCTTGTTCGGCAATGGCGAGCGCACCGGCAATGTGGATCTGATCACCCTGGCGTTGAATCTCTATACTCAGGGGATCGCCACCGGATTGGATTTTTCGTCGATGGATGAAATCGTGGCCTGTTACGAACAAACCACGGATCAAACGGTTCCCATCCGCCATCCCTATGCCGGAGAACGCATTTTCACCGCCTTTTCCGGATCCCATCAGGATGCCATCCGCAAAGGATTGGCGGTCTGGCGCGCCCAGGGGGGATGGTGGGAGGTGCCCTATCTGCCTTTGGATCCCGCCGAGATCGGACGGGGGTACGAAGGGGTGATCCGGGTCAACGGACAGTCGGGCAAGGCGGGGGTCGCCGAACTGGCGCAACGCCGGCTCGGATTTCCCTTGCCGCGCCGTTTGCAGGGGGAGTTCGCCCAGGTGGTCCAGGGGGTCGCCGAGGGCAACCGGGGGGAGATGTTGGCCGATCAGGTGGCGGAACTGTTCGAGCAGACCTATCTGCGCCCTGCCGGAACACTGGCTTATGTCACCCACCGGTGCGACCAGACTGGCGACGATCCAGACCGTCCGGCACGGATGCGGCTCACCCTGAAAGACGGCCACCAGCCGATTGAATACACCGGAGAAGGCAACGGACCCATCGATGCCTGTCTGCAAGCCTTTCCTCAGCCATGGCGACTCTGGCACTATGAAGAACACGCCCTGGATCCGGGCAGCGCGGCGGCGGCCGTGGCCCTGATCGAACTGGAAAGCCCTCAGGGGATCAGAGCCTTTGGCATGGGTCGCCATTCCGACATTGTCACCGCGGCCATTCTGGCGGTGATCGCGGCCATGAATCGCGCCACATTCGCTTGAATTGCCGTGACGCGTCAGGCACTCTATCGTTGATCCAACCCCAAACCCCATCGTCAAGAAGGACACACCATGAGCACACAAGAAAATCTGCAATACGCCTTCGCCGGAGAGAGTCAGGCCAACCGGAAATATCTGGCCTTCGCCTCCAAGGCCGAAAAAGAGGGATTCGCCCAGATCGCCAAGCTGTTCCGGGTGGTGGCCGAGGCGGAAACCATCCACGCCCATGCCCATCTGCGGGCCTTGGACGGGGTGGGCAGCACCACGGAAAACCTCCAGGCCGCCATTGCCGGTGAGGCCCACGAGTTCACCCACATGTATCCCGGTTTTGTCGCCGAGGCCAAAGCCGAAGGTCACAAACGGGCCATCAAGTCCATGGAAGACGCCATGGAAGTGGAAAAAACCCATCATCGTCTGTTCGAGCAGGCGCTGGCGGCGGTGCTGGCGGGTCAGGATCTGCCGAGCATGGATATCTACATCTGTCCGGTTTGCGGACATGTGGAGATCGGTCAGCCCCCGGAACAGTGCCCAGTGTGCAACGTCAAGAAGGACAAATTCACCCGCATGGTCTAAAAAACCGACCTTTGTCATCCCCCATCCACGCGGCTCCCGAGTCCCGGATTTCGGGAGCCGCGCCCCGAGCGCCCATGAAGAGTCCTTGCACCCGATTGTTTCTGTATTGTCGCGCCGGATTCGAGCGCGAAACCCTGGCCGAATGTGCGAGCTGGGCCGCGTCTGCGGGTCTGCCCGGCTCCGGGGAGTTCCAGGAACGCTCCGGCCATGTACTCTTTCGGCCCGAGCAGACCCATCGGGTTGCGGAACTGCTGGAACGGCTGCACCTGTCCCGTCTGACCTTTGCCCGTCATCTGCTCGCGGTGGATGAGGACTCGGCCCCGCTTCCCCCCGGTGATCGACTGGCGCCGCTGCTGGCCCGCCTGAGCGCCATGGGGGAACGCCATGGCCCTTTTTCCGCATTGTGGCTGGGAGCGCCGGAATCCGACGCGGGCCGGGCATTGCTGCCATTGTGTCGCGCCTTGCAGGGACGGCTGGAGTCCGCGTTGCGCCAGTCCGGACTGCTGGTGGAAGAGCCCCACCGATTGCGCGCCGAAGTAATTTTTCTTTCCGGGACCCAGGCCCTGACCGGCTTTTCCCGTCCCGACTCCAGCGCCCCCTGGCCCATGGGCATTCCCCGACTGCGCCGCCCCTCCGGATCCCCGAGTCGCGCCGCGATGAAACTGGAAGAGGCCCTGGTGGTATTGCTCACCCCCGAAGCCCGCAAAAAATGGCTGGCCCCGGGACGCACGGCGGTAGACCTGGGAGCCGCACCAGGAGGCTGGACGCGCATTTTGCTGCAAGACGGCTTGAGCGTCACGGCGGTGGATCGGGCCGCCCTGGCTCCGGAGTTGCTCGCCTCTCCCCGACTGCGCCACGCCCGGGAGGACGGTTTCCGGTTTCGTCCCCCACGCCCGGTGGATTGGCTGCTGTGCGACATGGTGGAACAACCCCGCCGCATCGCCGAACTGGTGGGCCTGTGGGCCGCTTCCGGATGGTGCAGAAATGCGTTGTTCAATCTCAAGCTGCCGATGAAAAAACGGTACGAAGAACTCCAGATCTGCCGGAATCTGGTGGGCCAGGCCTTGAAACCGACCCGAATCGACCATCGCCTGTCGATCCGCCAGCTCTATCACGATCGGGAGGAGGTGACCGCCCTGCTGCATCTGTCGGGTTCACCCCAATAAGCGCTCAGGATCGTCTCAAAAAAATTCAGGTACCGGGGGGGCACCATGATCCATCCATTGCAATCCGCCATTGCCGCGATCCGCACGGTGATCGGTCTGCTGATCAATCAGTTTCTCTTTGCCCGACGCACCCCGGCCCAACGGATCGCCATTCCTTTGATGGTGGTCGCCGTGGCCTTTGCGCTGCGGGTGCTGATCGGCACCGATGAGATGGGACTGCCCTATCTGACCTTCTTCCCGGCTGCGGCCATCTCCGCCTTTCTCGGAGGGTTCTGGTCCGGCATGCTGGCGGCGATCATTGGTGCTGTCCTGGCGTCTTATTACTACATCCCCCCCTACAGCTCCTTCGTGTTCGAATTCCATTCGTCGGTGGTGTTCGGCAACGTGGTCTATCTGTTGGATGAACTGATCGTCTGTTCCGCCATGGCGGCCCTGCGCCGTTATCATTTGCAATCCAAAGAACAGATCGCCGAAATGCAAACCCTGATTCAGACCATCCCGGAGATGATCTGGCTCAAAAGCCCCAACGGAGTCTATCTGAAATGCAACGTCGCCTTTGAACGCCTCATGGGCAAACCACGGGAGGAGATCATCGGCCAAACCGATCGGGATCTGTTCGGCGAGGATCTGGCGCAACTGTTTCGCACCCGTGATCTGGCCTGCATCACCTCGGGAGAACCCCGTTTTCACGAAGCGTGGATCTTCAGCGCCGAACATCAAAAGCCCATCCTGCGGGAAACCATCAAGGTGGCGATGCGCACCCAGGAAGGAAAATTGCTGGGTGTGCTGGGCATTGGCCGGGACATCACCGAACGCCGGGAGATGGAAGCCACCATTGCCCGCCATCAACGGGAATTGGAAAGCCTGGTGGAACAGCGTACCCGTCAGGTTCTCGAACTCAACGCGGGACTGGAAGAGATGGCCGCCAAGGCCATTGCCGCCAATCAGGCCAAAACGGTCTTTCTGGCCAACATGAGCCACGAAATCCGCACCCCCATGAATGCCATCATGGGCTTGTCCCATCTGCTGAGCACGACCCGTCTGAACGAAGAACAACGGGATTTCGTCCGCAAGATTCATGGCGCGGGTCAATCGTTGTTGGGCATCATCAACGATGTCTTGGACTTTTCCAAAATCGAGGCCGGACGCATGGAGTTGCACCATGTGGAATTCTCTCTGGATGGCCTGCTGGATGAAGTGGCCCTGCTCATGGCTGGCAACGCGGGTCAGAAAGAGCTGGAACTGATCGTGATCCAGGATCCGAACCTGCCCGGAATGCTGAAAGGAGATGTGTTGCGACTCTCCCAGATTCTGATCAATCTGGTGGGCAACGCGATCAAGTTCACCTCCGCCGGTCACGTCTGTTTGCGAGCCACGCTCCTGGAACGCAAACAGACGCAAGTGATGCTTCGGTTTGTGGTACAGGATACGGGCATCGGCATCAAGCCCGAGGTGCTGGAACAACTGTTCCAGCCATTCACCCAGGGGGATCCTTCCACCACCCGCACCCACGGGGGAACCGGACTGGGACTGGCCATCTCCAAACGGCTGGTGGAACTGATGGCCGGACAACTGGGAGCCACGAGCCTGCCGGATCAAGGCAGCGAATTCTGGGCAGAGCTTTCGTTGGAAGTAGTCCCGGAACCAAAGACCATACGCGCAACAACCGGGCAGCCGGTCCCGCTGCTGATCGCGGTGGATCACGCTTTGCAACAAGAGGCCCTGCTGAGCCACGCCCAGGCTCTCGGATGGCCGGTTCCCGAGGTCTGTTCCGGCGCGGGGCTTGCCAAACAGGCTTCCGACTGGCAAAACAAAAGCGTCTGGATACTGGACCGCAAGCTTGCCAATCTGGAGGCCCTGTTGGCCCAGGTCAACACTTGGCGCAGTCAACCCGACACCCCTGCCCCTCTGCTGCTCATGACCCTGAACGCCTGCGATCAGGATGCCTGGAGTCAATCGGGACAAGCGGCCGCCATCGATGCCCTGCTCACCAAACCCGTGACCGCGGCGTCACTCTACCGGGGGGTGGCGATGGCCAAAGCCCATCGGTTGCGATTCAAAGGGACCACCACCCGTCTCCCGACGATTCCGGAACGCACCGGTCCCCGACTGGCGGGGGTGCGCACGCTGCTGGTGGATGACTGTCCCATCAATCTGGAGATTGCCCAACGCATTTTAGAACTGGAAGGAGCCACGGTGACCGCCGCCAGTCAGGGGCTGGAAGCCCTGGAAATTCTGCGGGACACCCCCCATGGATTTGACGTCATTCTGATGGATGTGCAGATGCCGATCATGGATGGCAACGAAGCGGTACGGATCATCCGTCAGGATCCCCTGCTGGCCCACCTGCCGGTGGTGGCCCTGACCGCCGGCGCCATGGAAAGTGATCGCCACCGGGCGCTACAAGCGGGCATGACCGATGTGATCACCAAGCCATTCGACGTGAACCGGATGATCCGTACCGTACAACGTCTGGCCCGAAGCGGCACAATACCCCAGAGATCTTCCGCCCTTTCCCCATCTTCCCCATTTCTTCAACCCCCGATCCCGGACTGGCCCACGGTTCCGGGAATCGACATTCAGGGAGTTTTCCAACGGCTTGGGGGAGACTGGAACCTGTTTCTGTCGTTGCTACGCAGTCTGCGTCAGCAATTCCGTCTGGTGGCGCAGGAGGTGTCGGAGGAATTGGCGGCGGGTCGCTCCCAACAGGCGGCCATGCGGATGCATAAATTGCGCGGTTCAGCGGGCAATGTGGGCGCTGTGGCCCTACACCAGATGGCCGGCGAGCTGGAAACCCTGCTCCTGGCCCAGACTCTTCCGGACCAACTCACCCCCCGACTCGACTCCCTCGATCAGGCCCTGGGGACGTTGATGCAAACGGTCGCTCCGTTGCTGTCGGACGCAGATGGCGCGCCAAACGGCTCCGCCCCGCCCCCACCGGTGGATCCGGAGGCTCTGCGCGCATTGATGACCGCCCTCGAAACCAGAAATTTCCAGGCCATCACCCTGTTCACCGCTTTGGCACCCACCCTGACCGCCCATCTGCAAACAACGGAATACCGCCAACTGGCACGGGCCATCGAGGGGCTTGATTGTGTCAAGGCGCTGGAGATCTTGAAGAAATCCGGTGTTGCCGGTTGACGGGACACAGCCCATTCCCCATCCCCACACGCCAGGCCATTCAAACACGAGGGGATCGGAAAGCACCAAAAAAAATCCCGGTTCGAAAATGGCAACACGCCTCCATTTTCAAACCGGGAGAATGCAACCGAAGCGGTGTCATAACGACCACCGCTTCGGGAAACGTCATCGGGACAAAACGGCTTACGGTTGGGGCTTGAGCTCCACGCGACGGTTCTTGGCCCGTCCGGCGGGATTGTCGTTCGTGGCGATGGGTTTGGAAGGACCAAAACCCGCCGTGGTCAAACGATTGGCAGCGATGCCCTTGCCGACGAGATACTTCTTGACCGACTGGGCGCGGGCCTTGGAGAGCTTGTCGTTGCGCACGGCAGTGCCGGTGCTGTCGGTGTGACCCTGGACTTCCACCTTGACGCTGGGATTGTTCTTCAGGACCGTCACCACACTGTCGAGCAGCGGGAAGGAGACGGGCTCGATCTGATCCTTGTCCGACTTGAAGTGCAGGTTCTCCAGAACCCAGCAACCCAGGTCGTTCACCTTGGCGCCCATGGGGGTGCCGGGGCATTTGTCTCTGTCGTCGGTGACGCCATCTCTGTCGGAGTCGAGGGGGCAACCCTGCTCGTTGACACGGACGCCCATGGGGGTGCCGGGGCATTGGTCCTTGGAGTTCAGAACGCCGTCACGGTCGTCATCGCCATCCACCGGCTTCGGGGGTTCGGGCGTGACTTCAGTCGTGTTACAGAAATAGCATTGCGTGCCCACCGCCGAGAGGGAATTGGCACCGGTTTGCGGATGCCATTGGGCAAAACCATTCTTGCCCATCCAACCTTCTTTGGTAGTGGTGGGGACACAGGCGGCGAGGCTCAGGGAGAGGGCACCGGCCATGGCCAAAAAGGTGATTTTCGAATGTTTCATGGTTCCTACCGACACAGTTGGAGGGATGAAAGTGATCAATATAGTCCATATCGACCCTATTGTCACTCACTATCTGCGATCCGAGTGGCTTTTTACATAAAAAAAGACACAATATCCACTAACGTCACTCAGAGATCGATCAACTTACCCTCATGCAATCTCAATACCCGATCCGCCTGACTGGCAAAGTCTGGACTATGGGTCACCATAATCAGAGTAAGTCCTTCTTCCCGCACCATGGCGGTCATCAAGGCCATCACCTCCTGTCCGGTTTTGTGATCCAGGTTGCCGGTGGGTTCATCCGCCAAAGCCAGCATGGGACCATGCACCAGGGCGCGGGCGATGGCGGCCCGCTGCCGCTCCCCGCCGGACAGACGATCCGGAAAAGCCCCCGCCCGACCGGCCAATCCCACCCGATGCAGCAACTCCAGGGCGCGACTGCGGCCCGCCGCGTCATCCATCCCGTTGAGAGCCAGGGGAAAACGCACATTCTCCAAAACGGTCAACGCCGGCACCAGATTGAAAAATTGAAAGACAAATCCAAGGTGACGCCGCCGAAATCGGGTACTGTCCTCATCGTTCAACCCGGTGAGGTCGGTGGGACCGATCCATACCCGTCCCCGATCGGGCCGATCCAAGGCGGCGATCAGATTCAACAGCGTGGTCTTGCCCGACCCGCTGCGTCCCACGATGGCGGTCAACGCGCCCCGGGCAAAAGTCACGTTGACCCCCGCCAGAATCGGCACCCCGTCTCCCTCCTCCTCGGGATAGGATTTGCCGATTCCCTCCAGACGCACCAATGGATGCTCCATGGATCAAACCTCCGGATGATGAACCCAATGTTGCTTTTCTTGGATGTGTTGCATCGACAAATCGCGTAAGATGTCACTCGTGAATCCAAGCCGCATGCGCGGTGCCTTAAGATTCGTTATAATCGTTCGGGAGGCGAAGTGGACAGAGTTTTTCTTTCCCACCGGATCAAAACCCTTTGGATGATCCTCCTGGTTGTCGGCAGCGGATGGTTTCTATCGGGCTGCGGGCTGCTGCCGGAGTGGTCCGATCCCCGACCCCAACTCGAAAAACCCCGCTTGAGCCTGGTGGATATCCAACTGGCCAAAAAAAACAGCACCAAAATGGCACCCCGTTTCCGGGTACGTCTCAAGGTGGAAAATCCCAACGACATCGACTTTCCCATCGGCGGAATCGAATGCCGGGTGGAATTGCAAGGCATGGCCTTCGCCACCGGCCAGTCGTCGGAATTTTTCACGATTCCGGCCAAAGGGGATGCGGAGTTCGACGTGGAGGTGGCCACGGAACTGATGAAAGCCATCAAACAAATTTCCGCCCTGTTGCGCAAAGGCGAAGCCAGTCTGGAATACCGCATTGTGGGAAAAATCCATGTAGAGATCCCCTTTGTGGGTGCGGTGCCCTTCGACAAAAGCGGCATCTTGAAAAAAAACATCAAGTGGGATGAATGACCTTATGAATCCATCTGTCGGAACTCCCGTGGAACTGACCATCGAAAAACTCGTGCCCGGTGGCATGGGACTGGCCCGTCTGGAGGGTCGGGTGGTCTTTGTGCCCGGGGCCATGCCCGGAGACCGGATCCGGGGCCGGATCGAAAGCGATCATCGCCACCATGTCATGGTGCGCTGCGAGGCGATCCTGACCGCCGGTCCCGACACCGTGGATCCCGGCTGCCCGGCGGATGGATCCTGTGGCGGCTGCCAGTTGCGCCGTCTGTCCGCGTCCCATCAAGACGCGGTCAAGGCCGGATTCGTGAAGGAAGGACTGGAAAGAATCGCCCGTCTCGACCCCACCCAGGCGCTCCAACCCCTGATTCCCGCCCGGGAACGGGATGGATACCGGCGTCGGGCCACCTTCCAGACCCGCTGGACCGACCATGGCCCACAACTCGGCTTTTTTGCCCACGGTTCCCACGATATTGTGGATCTGACCCACTGTCCGATACTGGATCCCCGTCTGTCGGCCCTGATGTCACCCTTGCGCCGTCTCATTGCCACCCTGGCCTGCCGCCACTCCCTTTCCGGAATCGAGGTCGTGGCCGGAGATGATGGAGTCGGGATGGTTTTTTGCCTGTTGCGACCCTGCCCCAACACCGATAAGGAGACCATGCGGCGGTTCGCAGGGGAAACGGGAGCGGATCAGGTCTGGATACGCGTCGGCAAGTCACCCCCCAGCCCCCTGGTGACGCACCACCCTTTGAGCTACGCGGTGGACGGATTTTCGATCGCGTTCGAGCCGGCCGACTTTGTGCAAGGCCACGGCACCCAGAATCACACGCTGGTGGCCACCGCCATGACGCTGGCGGGAAAGGGACAACAGGCCTGGGATCTGTTCTGCGGCATTGGCAATTTCACCTTGCCTCTGACCCGCCGCTTCGACCGGGTCGCCGGATCGGATCTGCTGCCAGGATCCTTGCGCCGCTCCGGGGAAAATGCCCGGCGGTATGACGTGGGAAACCGGGTGGTCTTCCACCGGATCGACTTGTTCCGGGAAGAGGATCTGACCCGTCTGCCCTGGCAGGAACCGGTGGATCTGGCCCTGCTGGATCCCCCCAGAAACGGCGCGGAAGCACTCTGCCGTCAATTGGCGTCCAAAGGGCCGGAACGCATTGTCTACATCTCCTGCGACCCGGCCACCTTTGCCCGGGATGCGGCCATCCTGGTGGCTGGGGGATATGCCCTGGAGGTGGTGCAACCCGTGGATCTGTTTCCCCAGACCCGGCACGTGGAGATCACCTCCCGTTTCGTGCGCCGCTAAAACGGCCCGAACGCAAAGTTGGAACGAATCTTTGAACAAAGATATCGAAAAAAGAGTTTACCCAGGGAGAGCATTTTTTGCTAAAATTATGGCCAAGTCCGTTATGAATGTCATCGACCGGCTCAGGGATGAAGCCGGGCATCCCGATCTTTTGCGACGGAGTTCCACCCATGGCTGATCTTCCAGGCAGACGCGCACAGTTGGAAAAACAGGCGCAACAGGCCCAAAAAGCCCAAGCCAGCGCGGCTGAAAGAAATGCGCCGGGAACGGCTCCCGGAGAGGCGGCCCCCCCCTCTCCGGATCAGGTGGATGCCATGCTCGACCAGATCCGCCACGAAGAGGATATTGTCCTGGCGGGCAAACTGGAAGTGGTGCGCAAAAAACGCGAGCAGGAACTGCAACGCGGCAAACCCAAAACCATCGAAAAAATCAACATCGAGGATCTGAAATTCACCCGGGAGGAGAAAAAAGCCGGGTTGCCGGATCGCATCCGCAAACTGCCTAAAGATCATCCGGTGCGTGTGCTGTACGAAAAAGGCTACAAGCAAAAAGGCCCCGGCATTCCCACCCGTCCCGCCTTTCACGAAGATACCGGATTGGATCTCAAACAAACCTTGGGTTCCATCCTCAAGCCGTTGGGCGCGGTGCTGTTGATCGTGGGGATGATCGCAGGCGTTTATTACGGCAGCCAACGCTACCAGGCGGGCAAAGAGGAGACCCGCAACCAGATCCTGATGGTTCTCAAAGACAAGAATTATCACCCGGATCATCCCAAGCTCGAAAAGGAGTTCAAGGCTCTTTATTGGAGCAACTGGTTGCCCGATCTGCAAAGACTGCTGAACTTTGTGGAAGGTCTGGGAATCAATTACGAAGCGTTCGATGGCAACCCGGAACCCGGCAGCTATGTGGACTACATCCAACGCCACAACAAGCCGTTCAATCAGGCGGAAGCCATGGAGTGGTACGCCCGGGAAATGCGCAAACCTTCCCGCGCCAACGATCCCTGACCGCCCGGCAACGCCCTCTCCGACCATCCTTGGATCCCGTCATCCACACAAGTCATCCACAAGGTTATCCACACCCTCTGTGGATAACCTTGTGGATGAACGGCTCATCCCTCCTCACAAAAAGCCCTCCCGGACCCGTCCGGTCAGGCATCGTTCCACCGGATCCACCCCCTCCACGATCACCGGCAGCAAAGCCCCCCGCCACGCTTCCTGCCCGTCGGGAATGCGCATCGACAAAAACCCGTCGGTCTTGCCCACGGCCCACCCCTGTTCCAGGTTTTCCACCAGCAACCGCTCTTCCCTCCCCACCCGCTCACCCAGCACCTGTTCCAACAGGACCTCCCCGGCCTGACGCAACCGTCCCGCCCGTTCCCGGATCTGCCCGCCGGGCACCAGCAACGCCGCGGACCAATCCGCCGCCGGCGTATCCGGGCGCATGGAATAGGGAAACACATGCAACAACGACAACCCGGCCTCGACGGTCAAATCCAGGGTGCGCTGAAAGGCCGCCTCGCTTTCCGAGGGAAAACCGACGATGAAATCCGCCCCCAGCACCACTTCGGGCCGCACGCCCCGCACCCGCGCGATCCGTTCCAGCACCTCGTCCCGGCCCCGACCCCGGGCCATGCGACGCCGCACCCCGTCATCCCCGGACTGAATCGACAAATGCAAATGGGCGCACAACCGGTCGGAATCGGCCAACAGATCGATCAATCCCTGGTCGATGTCCAAAGGATCCAGGGAGGAGATCCGCAACCGTCCCACTCCGGACAGAGCCAGAACCTGACGGGCCAATCCGGCCAAAGTGGGACGCCCGGCCAGATCCCGACCGTAAGAACCCAGATTCACTCCGGTAAGCACCAGCTCCTCGTATCCCGATTCGAGAAACCGTTGCGCCTGCTCCACCACCCGTTGCGCCGGCACCGAACGGCTCGGACCCCGCACCCGGGGAATCACGCAATAGGCGCAGGCCCGGTCACACCCGTCCTGGGCCTGCAAAAAGGCCCGGGCCCGATCCCCGAAACGCTCCACCGGCTCCATCTCCGGCACCCGGGTCAACCGGGCCACATCCCCCACCTCGATCTGTCCGCCCGCTCTGTCTTCCCGCAAGGGCGCCGCCTCCAGCAGTTCCCACAACCGGCTTTTCTCCCCATTGCCCAGCACCAGATCCACGCCCGGCAATCCCGCCACCCGCTCCGGTTCGTTCTGGGCATAACAGCCGGTGACCACGATCCGGGCACCGGGATGGTCCCGCACCGCCCGCCGTACCAACTGACGGGCCTGACGGTCGCTCTCGCCGGTAACCGAACAGGTGTTGATCACCACCAGTTCCGCCGCCTCTCCGGCCTCGGCCGGTCGAAATCCCCGTGTCTTGCCCCCCTGCCCCATGACCGCGCTCTCAAACTGGTTGACCCGACACCCCATGGTCAACACGGTCATGGGTCTCACCCCTTCCACCCGACCATTGACGTGGGGATCCAACCGGTCTAATGTATCGCCCGGTAAACTTGTTAAGGACGCCATGATCCCATCCTTTCCCAACGCATTCGCGCCGTTCATCCGCAATCTCCTGGACGATGTCAATCGTCTGATCGGGCCGATTCACCTTGTCGGAGAGGCCCCTTTGTGCGGTATTCAGGGCAAACCCTTGCCCAATACCCTCGAAATTCTCGTCTCCCGCCCCCTGACCGAATGTCGCAAACGACTGTTGCGCGGCGATCACGCCGAAGCGGTCATGGGACACAAGCATAACAGTCTGCTGTTGCCCATCAAAGAGTGGACGCATCCCAAGGTGCTGGATATCGGCTCGTTCAAGAGTCGCCCCAACCATCCGGCCACCTTGGAAGAGGATCTGCTGCATCGGGATGTCACCGTCAACGCCATGGCCTACACCTGGCCCAACGGTCCTCTGGTGGATCCATTCAACGGTCGCCGGGATCTGCTCACCGGAGAGATCCGACTGGTCAACGGCCAGGAAACCCTGGATCAAAACCCCTTGCGGGCCTTGATTTTCTTTCGTTTCGCCATGCAACTGAACCGGCCCATGCATGCGGAAGACCTGGGTCTGGCGATCATGACCCCGCTGGAACGGGCCCAACCCGAACAGATCCGGGCGGAGATGGATCGCATTCTCTCGTTGCCCCTGGCGGACGAGGAGACCCAAAATCATCTGCGCACCCTGTTTGCCTGCCCACTGGCGGATCAGATCCTGCCCCATCTCGCCGCCTTGAAAAATCCCGGCAGCCATTGGAGCGGGGAAGACCACTGGAAACAAATCCTGGATACCACCCTGGGCATCACCGCCCCCACAGACGACGAGGAAATCTCCCTGTTGGATCTGCGCTGGGCCATTCTGCTGGGTGGGGTGGGGGTGGCCAGACACACCTCCCAGGATCACATGGAAAGCAATCTGGCCCAGGTGAATCGCAGGCTCGAATTTCTGGAGTTCTCCAAGCGTCGGGCGCGACGCATTCTCAGTCTGCTGCGCAATCTGAACGGGACCACCAATCCCACCGATCGCCAATTGAAACGCTATTTGCAGGATCACATTCCCCTGGAAGGCGTGTTTCGCGTTCTTCAGGCGCTCACCTCCGCCAACGCCCATCTCTCGGAATCGGCCCGGGTGGAAGAGGAGCTGAAATTCCAGGAAATCCGTGATCGATGCCGCGCCTTGAGACAGGCGGAACACCGTCTGCATCCCACGGATCTGGCCCTTTCCGGCGGGGAGATCCTGGATATGGTCCGCATTCCTCCCGGTCCCTGGCTGCGGGATCTGCAAGCCAAAATGGTGGACCTGGTGAGCCAGGAACCCCACCGCAACCAGAAAGCCGAACTGCGCGCCCAGGTCAACAAATGGATCGCGCAGCAAAAGGTATTCTAAAGGTTCACGCCCCGTCCAGCCCGAGCCGACTCGACAATGGAGCCTGCTGGCCATGGTATTTGGCGCCGGTTTTCTTGCCGTAGGGGCGCGTGGTGGGGGATGAGAGGGTTTCAAAGGAGATGGCCCCGATGCGCAATCCCGGATTCAGGGCCAAAGGCAACCGTCCCGCATTGAAAAACTCGAAGGTGATGTGACCGTCCCACCCCGGATCGATGGAATGGGCGGTGATGTGAACCATCAATCCCACCCGGGCCAGACTGCTGCGGCCATCCAGCCACCCCACCAGATCCTCCGCCACTCCGATCCGCTCCCGGGTCATGCCCAGGGCAAACTCTCCCGGATGCAAAATGAACCGCTCCTGCTCCCCGATGGTGACCTCTTCCATACAGGCCTCGGAGACCGAATGCACACTCTTTTGATCCGACAGATCCAGATACGGCACCCGCACATGACGAAAGGTGCGAAACACATGCCCCAGACTCACATCCACCGAAAACGAACCCAAACAACTGTCTGGCGGCATGGGATCGATCACGATCCGGCCAGCCGTGATGGCCTTCAAGATATCCTGGTCCGACAATCGCATCGCCCTCTCCCTTGATTACGCTTGCAGCGAGTCCGGATTGGTCTGCTTGCGCTGCTTCTGGATCCCCTCGAAGACCGCGTTGAAATCCCGAAACAACGATTTGTACTGCGCCGGATCCCGATAGGCCTTCTTGACGAATCCGTCCGGGAGTTCCTCCAACTCCACCACCTCCGCCCAGCCCTTTTCCAGGGCAAAGGCGTAATAGGGATATTCCGCAGGCACGTCGCTGGCCAGCACGATGTTGATCGGCACCCCGAGCCGCATGGCGGTATAGACCCGATGCATGCCGTCGTTGATCAAAGGAATGGTGCGACCATCCGGCTCCACGGAAAGCTCCACCACTGGCGGCATCAAGGGGATCGGCCCATCCTCCCCGCCGGGCAGGGTGTCATCGGCCAGCCAGAAAAACAGCCCCCCGTCCAGATTGAAAATGTCGATTCCCCGCTCCCGGAAGGCCAGATACAGATGGTGCAGCCGTTGATGGTCCTCCCGGAGGATATAGCGTTGCGCCGGATACAGGCTGGCCGGATCCACCTGCCGCACCAACGCCAATTTGGCCTGCTGATAAATCAGGGGCTGACCATGGCCGCGCAAGCGCGTGTCTGCAAACCGTTGCAACAACTCCACCTCTCCGATCGTTTCGACACGGGTGATATTCATGGATTCTCCACTGGTTTTCTTGAGTTTCATGCGGCAAAAAGTCCGGACAGGTGTTCCAGGTTCAACCCGTCGATACCCGCCAGAGTCAGATCCGGACGGGAGACCCGTTGATTCAACACCGCCACGAGATCAATTTTTTCCTTCTCCGGGCGGTGCAACAGCCAGACACCTTTCATGCCGAGTTGCAGGGCCGGGGCCATGTCCATCTCGTAGGTGTCGCCGATCATCACCGCCTGCCCAGGTGTCACGCCACAGCCGTCGAGGGCCTTTTGATACAAGGCCACATTCGGCTTGGCCAGCCCCAACCGACAGGAGGCGAACAGGGGCGCCCGCTCGAAGGCGTGGGGAAAAACCCGGGCGAAACCCGCCAAAAACGGGGTCCAGATGTTGGAAATGAACGCATAAGGAATGTTGGCCTGATCCAGTTGGGCCAAAAACCGTTGGGCGCCGGGCAAAGGATAGGCGTCTTGAATCTGCCGCGCCCAGAATCCGGCCACCACCCGACGGGTGCGCTCCCGATCCAGCCCATGCGCCCCGGACAACCGATCCGCCAGACTCTCCGGCGCGGTCAGGTCCGTGGTGAACAGCCAGGCTTTCAAATCCCCCTTGGCCGCCGCCGACAACCCAAGCTCCCGGGCCAGCCATCCGGAAGGCCCGATCTCCGGACCACCGATCACGGTGAACCCAATGTCCAGGAAGACAAACACGTCATCCCCCTTTCAACGGGCCGCGTTTCGACCGCTTGAGCCGCGCCTCGGCCCGCCCAAGCTCCCGACCCAGATACAGGGCATGCCCCAGATCCGAAACCGCCAGATCCGTGACCAGTTGACGTTCGATCTCTTCGGCGGTCGCGCCCGCATACCGGTGCAATCGTTGTCCTTCAAAACGGTGTTCCAGCACGATCTGTCCCAGATCCTCGTTGACCGAGGTGACAAAATCCCCATGGGGATCCTGCCGGAATCCGTTGCTTTCGTTTTGTTCCCGGTTTCTGAAATCGTGGATGCTGCGGGCCCGCTCCAGCCCCCCACCCTGGGGATCGATGGTGATGGAGTGGCTAATGAGGGTCAACGCGCCAGGCGCCAGGCCGCTCTCCCGGGCGATCTGACGTTGGATCGCCATCAGGCCATGGACATTCATCAACCACGCCGTCAGGGCGTTATGGGTGCGAAACAGGGCCGTCAGGGTCAACGCCCCCTCGAAGCGACGCGCAAACAGGGATACCAGACACGGATGCCCATCGGCATCCGACAACAGATCCCGTCCGGTGTCCCAAAGAGAGATGAAAACATGACGGGAATCCGGATCCTCCCGCAACATGCGAACCGCCCTGGCGAGGGTATCGTGTTCATCCGCGCCGAAATAGCCTCGCAAGCGGTTGCCATAACCATAATGCTGATCCGGCGGGATGGCGGTATCGGACAGGATCCCCTGTCGATAACGCTCGAACGCCCCCAGCTCGAATCCGTGGGCGCGCAACTGTTCCGGGGACTCATCCACCGGATCCCGGATCGTGACCTTGACATTCTGCAACTCCAGCCGTTCCCCCTTGGACAAGGTGACCCGATGACCGAAGCGGTACAGACGGTGGATCAACTCCTTCCAGGCCAACAGCGGCCCGTCCGCCAGAATCTGATGCCCACGGGGATCCGAGGGAAAGCGGTTCACCTCAAAGCGGGCCAAGGGGATTTCCCATCGCTCCGCGGTCACGGGAGCCGGCGGCGGCAGGGTGGCGAAAAAGCTGCGCAGTCGTTCTGCGGTCTCCGGATCCCCGGGTTTGCCCAGATCCACCACCGCCAGACGACCCTGAAACGCCTCCGGTCGCACCCCGCCATCGATTTTCTGGCTGGTGCCCACGATCTGCTGGACCACGGTGCCCAGACACAGGGTAGGTTCCAGACCCCGGGCGAAAAATCCCGTCACACTCTCCCGCGATCCCCCCAGATCCACGCCAAACAACACCAAATGGCGAATCTGGGGATTGTACAGCAGATTTCGCAACAGTTCGGGCAATCCTTCGCCGTACAGGGTACCGAAAGCCACGATGCGGGACGCATGGGGGGTCAGATCGATCCCGGCATCGACGAAATGTTGACGGATCACCGCAACCGGAGACCACAGGGTGAGGATGCCCACATCACCGGATCCGGGATTGACTAAATCCAGTTTATCTTTGTAATACAATGGAATAAAATCCATCACCCCTGTCCCTTCCTCCGGTTGAAACACAGACCCGCAACCCAGGAAGGCATTAATGCAAAAGGCATGCTACTGGAACAGATGAAACCGTACCGCACCCATCCGTCATCCGGAAAGACGCAACAACCCGATGCCAGGGCCTATCACGGCTCACGCGACGCACCGGACAGCGCAAAGACATCAAATTGATTATTCGGGATAATTATATCAAATTGCGAGAAGTCCTCAAAAAGGGCTTGCCTTGAGATCCAATTTTTTGCTAAAATTTGGCAAGTATTATTCAGCTATAATATGGGATTCATTGCAAAAAACATATGTGTCGGATTGCTCCAGACCATCCGATGCAGGGGAAAAAAACATGAGAAATAAATTTATTGTTTTATTTTTGATCAGCCTCTCCGTGTATCCCGTAACCGCGCACGCCTACATCGACCCGATCTCCGGTTCGATGTACCTTCAGGTATTACTTGGTGGCATCGTCGGCATGGCTGGCATCATCAAGCTGTATTGGCGACAAGTCAAAACCGCCTGGAGCAACTTCTTTGGTGCCAAAACCGCTGTCTCTGATTCGTCGGAAACCAGACAACCGTAAAGACAAAAGGCTGCATGCATGGTTTCCACTTCAGCGCAGACCAACCCACGCCAACTGCTGCTTGATGGGTTGGTCTCCCTTTCCTTGGCCAACCTTTTGTTTCTGACCAACTGGGAAACGGTTCTCGGCCCTGGATACACATCCCGATACGAATTTCTCGCTGCCATCAGCAACGTCCTGAGCCTGGGGGGATTCTTCTGGTTGGCGGCTGTGATCGCCCGCCACTCCGCACGTCCCTGGATCCAGACCAGCGTAAAATACCTCCTGGTGCTGACGGGTCTGCTGGTTCTCTGGCTCACGATCCCGACCCAATACGAAGATTCCCTCGTTCCCAAACTGGGCAAAGTCAACAGTCTGATTCTCGGTGGTTTGACGCTGATTTTAATTACAATTATCGTCTTGAAAAACCTGCCCCCCCTGGCCAAGACCACCTACATCGTCAGCCTAATCTTCATCCCGTTTCTCATCATGACCCTGTCCAAATCCTTGTACCAAGTCGTCACCTGGGCCGAACCGGCTGATAAACAAACAATCCCGGCCAGAACCGATTACCCACTGCTCAACACCAACGCTCCCCATCGCCACCGGGTGCTGCTGCTGGTCTTCGACGAAATGGACTACAGTTTGGCCTTCCAGGATCGACCGGAGTCGGTGCGAATGCCGGAGTTCGACCGTCTGCGCTCCGAGAGCCTCAGCGCCCAAAACGCCTTTCCCCCCGGACCACAAACCTCCTTTTCCATGCCTTCCATGTTCACCGGAAAGGTCGTCACCGATTCCCAAAAAACCGGCAGGGATCGACTGCTCACCTTCATCGACGGTTCCACCAACCGGTTGAAGCATGAAAAAACCATCTTTACCGTTCTAAACAACGACAACAAAACAACTTTAAGAATGAGCGATATCGAGCGATTCGTCAATTTTGGCCAATATCCCGCCGATGCCCGCATCGTTCCTCTGCCAACCGTTCGCCAAAGAAACCAACCCTCTCTGATCAACCTCATGAGGGGTCAGTTCTCGAAAGTCATCACCCTGCTGCCCTTGAGTCGCATTCTGCAACTCACACAACAAATCTCCGCCCTGCTGGGACGGGACTCCCTGCTCGTCTACGCCAAAGCCTATCTCCGGCAAGCCGAACAGGTGGTCGCCAAAGCCGATGTGGACTTTGCCTATATTCACATGATGATGCCCCACACACCCTTTATTTACGACCGGGTGCTGGATGACTACTCCAGCGCCGGACACGTGGATTATATGGACAATCTGGTGCTGACCGACCACTGGTTGGGCCACCTGCGGCAGGCCATGGAAAAAAATGACGTCTGGGATTCAACAACACTGATCATCACTGCCGACCATTGGTATCGCTCCTCCATGCACATGTACGGTCGCCCCCAGAATCATCGTGTCCCCTTGTTGATCAAACCGGCCGGACACCATCCGCCTTTGACCCTGGCCACCCCCATCAACACCATCGCCTTGTTTCGATTGATTCCCGCTTTGGTCAAACAGGAATTGACCACTTCCGAAGATATCTCAGCTTTCCTGTTGCAGGCCAGCCCGTTTGCCCAAAGTCCTTCCACCACCGAAGTATCCTTCTGACGGCCTGTCTGGCAAAATCCCGACCGGTCGAGGAGCCATCAAGATGCATGAGATCAAAGGAAAAGTGGCAGGTTCCTACCGTGATCCGGCTGGTGAGGTCTATCACATCGACGGTCGATGGTTCCGTACCATCCATCCCTGCGCCCGGGAGCAATACGCCTTTCTCCAGCAACATGACCTGCTGAAACAATCCATCGACCAGGGCTTTCTGATCGGTACCCGGGAGTTGCCCGCTGCGGAATGGCCAGCCGAGTTGACCCACGCGGCCCACGTGCTGACCCATGAAGAAATCCCTTATATCTCCTATCCATACGAATGGTCGTTCGCCCAATTGAAAGCCGCTGCCCTGCTGCATCTGGATTTCCAGTTGTTCTTGTTGGCAAAAAACGCCGTTTTAACCGATGCCACCGCCTACAATGTCCAGTTCATCGGCAGTAAGCCGGTCTTCATCGATGTCCTCTCCCTGGCGGCCTATCGGGAGGGTCAATTCTGGTTGGCCCATGGTCAATTCTGCGAGCAGTTCTTGAATCCTTTGCTGCTGCGGGCCAAAAAGGGCCTTCCCCACAACGCATGGTATCGGGGCACACTGACCGGCATTTCCACCCTCGACATAAACGCCCTGTTGTCTTTAGGGGATAAATTCTCCTGGAACATCTTCTCGCAAGTGGTCCTGCCGGCCTGGCTGGAACGCAAAACCCTGAAAAACCCACAATCCGCCCACGCCAAAATCAACAACAATAAACAATTCTCCAAAACCGCCTATACCGGTTTCCTGACTCTGTTGCGGGACTGGATCACCACCCTGGTTCCCAAGGATACCGGCAGAAGCGTCTGGGAAGAGTATGCCCACAACAACGTCTACTCAAAAGAAGACGCGGCCACCAAACACCGTGTGGTGAAAGAATTCGCGAAAAAATGGACCCCCGGGCTGCTGATCGATCTGGGATGCAATGTCGGCGATTACAGCATGGCGGCATTGCAAGGCGGGGCGGATTATGTGGTTGGATTCGATTTCGATCACAAGGCGGTGGAGTTGGCCTACGAACGCTCCAAACTGGCTTCGAGCCACTTTCTACCCCTGAGTTTCGATGCCACCAACCCCAGTCCGGATTCCGGTTGGCGCCAACAAGAACGGGAAGGCTTCGAGCAGCGCTCCAAACGGGCCGACGCCTTGATCGCCTTGGCTTTTATACATCATCTGGCCATCGGAAAGAACATTCCGCTGGATCAGGCCGTTGACATGCTGGTGAAACTGGCTCCCCGGGGCCTGATCGAATTCGTCCAGAAGGAAGACGAGACGATTCGCACCATGCTGGCCATCCGCGAAGACATTTTCACCCATTACACCCCGGAAACCTTTCTCGCCGCTCTGGAAAAACGGGCGAAAATCGTGGCCGCCACCGTGGTGTCCAACAGCGGCAGAACCATCTACGAATACGACCGCACCTGATGGGGGAATGCGGGCGGGTGGTCAGTGGATCTTGTAGCGCCGGACCATCACTCCCCACAACAGCAACCCCGGAATCGCGGCCAGGGTGGTGAGCAGAAAAAAAGTGGACCAGGACATGCGATCCGCGAGCCACCCCCCTCCCGAGGCCAACAGCGTACGGCCAAAGGCCATGAACGACGACAGCAACGCATACTGGGTGGCGGTATAAGCCACGTGGCACAATCGGGACAGATAGGCCACAAAAGCCGAAGTACCCATGCCCCCGGAGATGTTTTCGACCGCGATGGTCACGATCAACATCTCCATGGAGTGGCCGGTCTGGGCCAGCAGCACGAACATCAGGTTGGAAACCATCTGCAACAGTCCGCACAGAAACAAGGCGTTGGTGATGCCCATCCGGTCTGTCAAAATTCCGCCAACCACCCCCCCGATCAGCACCGCCGCCAATCCGAACAGCTTGGTCACATTGGCAATCTCGATCTTGGAAAAGCCCATCTCCACATAAAACGGCGCGCTCATCACCCCGGCCAGGGCATCGCCGAATTTGTACAGCAGAATGAACAACAGCGTCAGCAGCCACCCGCGCCGTCCCATGAACTCGGCGAACGGGGCGATCACCGCGCCGGAGATCCAGGCCAGCACCCGGCTTCCCCGTCCTCCCACGGCGGTCAAATCGACGCCACGGATCACCAGCGGGGCAGACACCTCCCCGCCCCCCCGACGCGGCTCCGGATTGAACAGCATCACCAGCAAGCCGATCCCCATCAATCCCGCCATCACCGCATAGGCGGAAAACCAACCCCAGAAGGTCGCCAGATACAAAGCCCCGGCCCCGGACGACACCATGCCCAACCGGTAACCCAGCACGCTCATGGCAGCACCAGCCCCGTATTGACGCTCTTCCAGGCTTTCCACCCGATAGGCGTCGATCACGATATCCTGAGTGGCGGACCAGAAAGCCACAGCCAACGCGAACCAAGCGGTCCAGAAGGGATCGCGGGAGGGATCACTGGCCCCGAGGGCCAGTATGCTCCCGATCAACGCCACCTGGGTCAACAATCCCCACCCCCGCCGCTGACCCAGACGACTGGTCAAACCCGGAATGGGCATGCGATCCACCAACGGAGACCAAAGGAACTTGAACGTATAAGGCGCTCCGGCCAAGGCGAACATGGCAATGGAGGTCTTGCTTACCCCGGACTCCGCCAGCCATAATGACAACGTACTCACAGTCAAGGCCAGGGGGAGGCCGCTGGAAAACCCCAACAAAAAAATCACCACCACCCGTGGTTCCAGATAGATGGCGAGGGCCGACCAGGGACGCCAGCGCGTGCCCGACAAGGGGGATGATTCCATGAACGACTCCCGGTTAAAATCCGCACCCGATGCAGCTTGTTCGCCCCGGATGATAACAGCGGAAGCGATCCAGACAAAGCCTCCACCACAGGATCGGCCATGAGTTGCGAAAAGGTGGCACAGATTCTCGCACGTCTGGATCGCACCACCGCCGATCGCCTGCTGTCTCATCTGGAAAAACACGAAAGCGCCCTGGCCAGGGCGGTACGGGATCATCTGGTGGTATTCGAGGATTTGGAAAAACTGGATGACCGGGGATTGCAGACCCTGTTGCGGGAGATTGCCCCGGAGGAACTGGCTACGGCGTTGCGGGGCATGCGGGAGAGCCTGGTGAAACGTTTTGCCAACCAGCTCTCACGCCATGGGGCCGAGGTATTGCGCGAGGCGCTGACCTTTTCCAGCCCCCCATCACGACATCAGGTGGAAACGGCCCGGAAGGGAATCATCACCCTCGCCCGTGCGCTGGAAGCGGACGGACGCTTGGTACTCCCTTCGCGGGCCGATCCGCTTCTTTACTGATGTCCGTGGGCCGCCTTGGGCATGGGCATCGGATCGCCATCGAGGAGGCTGCTGCCCTCGTCCTGGGCGCCTTCCAGAATACCCCCCACCCGGGGACTGCATCCGCTGTAACGGGTAGGATCCAGCCCCACGGCCTTGACCCGTTCCTTGATGACCAGGGCCACGCCATGACCCGTCAAAGGCTGTCCGGAGATCCGTCCGTGACGGTTGATCCCCTGGAATACCGCTCCGCTCGCAATTTCCGAGGCGGCCAACCACGCCTTGAGGGCCGTCACCGGACAGATGGGATCCTGACCGTAGGGAATCATCACCAGCCGACCGGTATTCAAGGAGAGTTCCATGCCTCCGGTCCGTTCACGAAGATTTTCCACCAAAAGACTGGTGAGTTCCGAACGGCGCAACCCTCCAGAGAAACCGACCAGAATCAAAGCCTTGTCCCGCAGATCCTTCAGGCGATCCCCCATCGCGTTCAAGACAGCGGAAGTTTGCGTGGCGGTCAAAGGGGCCACGCGGCGTTGTTCACGGCCATGTTTTTGCTTGATGCCCTTGAGCACCGCGTTGACCATTTCGGTTTTGGTGGGGTCAACCAGACCTTGAGCCGAGTGTGCCTTGCCCAAAGAGACCCGCCAACGGGCCAAGGTGGCAAACTTGTGGCTGTTGGCATGTTCCACCAGATAGGTCGCCACCATCTTTTCAGGTGCCGGGATGGCTCCGCCCCAGTCGATGAAACGGCGCAAATCGCCCCAGTAAGCCGCGCGCGTCGCGTCTGTCAAGGACGGTGCCTGGGCAAACGCCTTGACCTGCGGATCGAGTGGATGCTCTTCTTGGATCGTGTGGGGGAAATCGCCCATCAGTAAAGACTCCTATGGATTCCGATAAAGCAATACGATTATGTCGTCTCTGGCCCCGGACGTGGAGTTGACTGGAGGGGCACTTTCTTCTCTTGGAGATTCCTTGCGTAGCACCACTGCGCGGTCTCCTCCAGTCAACCCCATGTCGAGACAAGGTACATTTCAGCAATTATCGGACCAACTCTTTTCAAGGCGTCGGAAACGTTCCCAATCCTCCGGCAGATCCACATCCCAATGGCCCGGCAGCTCCTCCCAGGACCAATCCAAAGCGCGCAAAGCCTGACGTGTGGCCTCGGCAACCCGATCGCTTCCCCAGGGAATGGCGTCAAACAGCTCCGGCGCAAAACGTCTGAGACCCAGCAGGACGTAACCCCCGTCAGCCGCCGGAATCAGCACGGCGGGATGGCGTGACAACACCTCTGCGGCCTGCTCCAGGGTCGAAGAATCGAGGCTGACGGCATCCCCTCCCAGCAGCATCACGGCGTCGGCTTCGGCCAGACCGGATCGGGCAATATGGGCGAGTCGCTCCCCGAAATCCCCAGGGGGTTGAATGTTTCGTTCGTCGGGATGGGCAAGAAGAGAAAACAACGGCGCGGAACAATCCGGAGTTCCCCACAGGCGGAACAGCACTCCGGAACCGGCGCTGACACACCAGCGGCGGGCCTGGGTGGCCACATGCGTCAAAAGAACAGCATGGGCCAGGGCCGCCCCCTCGACTCCCAGGGCGGGAATCAGACGGGTCTTGGCGCAGCCGGGCTCAGGCGCCCGGCCCAGCAAATTCAAGGAAAAAGACGCCTTGCGGGATAAGGAAGGACCGCTGACCAAGGCGCGACAGGCGTCAACAACAGCCGTGCGGTCCGCAACCGCAGGGCGATGGCGCCACTGGATCCGGCGCCAGTCGGATGAACCAGGGGGCAAACGGCTCCTGTCCCAGCCGCTCGAATACTTCCCGTGTCACCGTAACCCGCTCTCCCGCCGGATAACGGACTCCGGATTCGTCCTCAACCACCGGGAACGGACCCCGCTGGATGACCACACAAGGTTCCTGCTCCCCGGACTCCGGACGCAGCGGTTTCACGGCGGTCAAGGTCACGGAACGAAACGCCACCCCCGCCACCGTGCGCCACGGGGTGGATTCCCACTTGTCGAAAGCGACCCCCACCAATCCGGCGTTCTGGAAAGCACGCACGAATTCCGCCTCCTGGAAGGCTCCAGAGATGCAACCCGACCACAACTCCGGATCCTCTTTCAGATGAGCCGGCACGGCCCGGTCTGCCACGATATCGGAAATGGCCACCCGTCCGCCGGGTTTGAGCACCCGGAAGATCCCGGCCACCAGCGCCCCCTTCTGGGCATCGTCCACCAAATTGAGCACGCAGTTGGAAATCACCAGATCCACGCTTTCATCCGGAATCATGGGCTGTTCCCGGCGTTGACGCTGCTCCCAGAGTTGAAACGCATCGGCGCTGGCGGAATCGATCACCGGATGAGCCGCCAGATAACGTGCGACCGCATCCTGGTCCAACGCCAGATCCTGAATTCTCCCCTTGCGAAACACCACCCGGTCCCCGCCCAGCACCTGGGCCATTCCGGCCTGATGACGACGGGCCAAAGCCAACATGTCGTCGTTCATGTCCACGCCGATCACCCGCCCCGCCGGACCAACCAGTTGGGCCGCCATGTAACAGATCTTGCCTCCTCCGGAGCCCAAATCCAGCACCACATCTCCGGAACGAACATAACGGGAAGGATCCCCGCAACCGTAATCCCGCTCGATGATCTCCCGAGGCAATTTTTCCAGCAAGGCGGTATCATAACTCACCGGACAACACAACGACTCCACCACCCGCGCCGCACCCTCGGAATAGGTTTTGCGCACCTCGTCTTCCACTTGCATCATTCACCCGACTCCTGGCCCTTCATGAAGGCCCGCACGGTTTTCATGAACTCGGGCAATTTGCGCAACGCATTGATCTGAGAAAGATTTTCCCGATGCTGACACCCCCACCATCCGGACCATGTCACCCCGGCGGGCACATCCCCGGCCACACCGGTGGACGCGGCGATGCGGGCACCCCGCCCCACGGTCACATGGGGTGCCAAACCCACCTGACCCGCCAGCACCGCCCCATCCTCGATGCGACAGGAACCGGCGATCCCCACCTGACTCACGATGATACAGGCGCGACCGATCTGAACATTGTGGCCGATTTGCACCAGATTATCGATTTTCGTGCCCGCGCCGATCCGGGTTTCGCCAAAACGGGCACGATCCACAGTGGTGCCGGCCCCGACCTCCACATCCTCTTCGATACGGACGATACCGAGATGGGGAATCCGCTGATGGGCTCCGTCCGCGTACTCGAACCCGAAGCCATCGCTGCCGATCACCGCGTTGGGATGAATCACGCTGCGGGCCCCGATCACCGAACGCTCGTGAATCACCGCGCCGGGATGGATCACGCAATCATCCCCGATGACCACCTCGGCGCCGATCACGGCCAAAGCACCGATGGTCACACGACTGCCAAGCCGAGCCGTGGGATCGATCACCGCCGATGGATGGATGCCCGTCATCCGCAGTTCACGCCCGCCGAGCAGCAACGCGGCACGTCCCGCGTCCCGACCCGGAGTGGGACTGATCAGCAAAGGGACCTCCACCATCCCCTCCGCCTCCCCGGCCAGCTCCGGCGACACCAACAACGCCGACGCCCCCTGGGCCTCGCTCAACCATTTGCGTGTGGTCACGAAAGAAAGATCCCCGGTTCCCGCCCGATCCAACGGCGCGACCCCATGAATCTCCACCTCCCCCCCCCGATGTTCCACACCCAGTTGCCTGGCCAGTTCTGTGAGTTTCATGGACCTGCGACTCCACAATGGGTTATTTCAAGAGACATTCCATTGGCCATTGCATGGACAAAGGATACGGCAACTCCGCGATCTGCTTTGGCTGCCGGGCAACCGGTTCCCGCAACTCCTGATTTCCCGGCTCGCAAACGCCGATTCCTGTCTTCGGAGACGCGTGTTCTCCCTTGATACGAAAACTGAAATGTCATCTCCAGACATCGTTACATGGATGGGAATCTGACTGCCAATAATCACTTTGTCAAGACCTGGCGCTCCGCGTTTCTGGTTGGGATCATCCGGTGTGACCAACCCAGGGCACTTGATTTTCAATCCCGTTCCGCAAAAAACTGGAACATGTACCATGCGCCATCATGAAAGAAATTCTGGCTCGTTTGGCAACCCTGCAGTGGCTGATCGCACGACTCAAGGCATCAAAAGAATCCGCCCCAATCCTCCCTCCATTACACCGATCGCCCATGCTGACGGGAATACAGGCTCACATGAGCCAACAGGCCCATGGCGATCATCAAGGTGACCATGGAACTGCCGCCGTAGCTGATCAGGGGCAAAGGCACCCCCACCACAGGCAGCAGACCCAGCACCATACCGACATTGACCACCACCTGAACGGCAAACAGCATGGTCGCTCCCACCACGGTCAACAGGCCGAAGCGGTCGTTGGCCATTTCGGCGATCAAAAACGCCCGGAAGATCAACAAGGCATACAACACCAACAGAGTCACCCCACCCAAAAAGCCCCACTCCTCCGCCAGCACCGAAAAGATGAAGTCCGTATGCCGTTCGGGCAGAAAATCCAGTTGGCTTTGACTGCCGGCCATGAACCCTTTTCCCGTCACCCCCCCGGAACCCACCGCAATCTTGGACTGGATGATGTGATATCCCGAACCCAACGGATCCCGTTCCGGCGAAAACAAGGTGATGATTCGCTGTTTCTGGTAGGTGTGCAACCCATTCCAGGCCAAGGGCATCGAGGCGCCCAGCACGATCACCATGGTCAACAGCACTTTCCAGGAGATGCCGGCCACCACCACGATCGACAGTCCCACCCCGGCCAGCAACACCGCGGTACCCAGATCCGGCTGCTTGATGATAAAAGCCATGGGACACAGGATCATCAGGAAGGGAACCCCCAGATCCCGCCATCCCAGGGATCCCGCCTTGGCGTGATCGTGAAAATAACGGGCCAGGGCCAGAATCAAGGCGACCTTCATCAATTCGGAGGTCTGCAAGCGAAAGAAACCCACCTCCAGCCAACGCCGCGCCCCCATGCCCACGCTACCCATGATCATGGTCACGGCCAGCAACAACAGGCTGCCGGAATAAAACAGATAGGAGAAGCGGCGATACACCTTTTCTCCGGCCAGCAGGGAGACCGTGAGCATGATGCCGATGCCGAACGCGGATTGAATCACCTGTCGCCAGAAAAGCCACAGATTGTTCTCTCCCCCCACCGCCGAATAAAGTACCCCGAAACCAAAAAAAATCGTCAACAGCAACAGCAGCAGTAGACTCCAGGGAAAACGCCGCAGTCGCTCCGTCCACGCCACTGTAGCGGTTCCACCCAGACTCAACCAGGAGTGACCCGATTCGGACTCGTTCACGAACTGCTCCCGTACTTGGTGAAAAATCGATCCATCACCCGCTTGGCCACCGGAGCGGCTGCCGATCCCCCATGTCCCCCGTGTTCCACGATCACGGCCACAGCGATCCTGGGTCTGTCCAAAGGCGCGTAACAGACGAACAGGGCATGATCCTGCAATTTTTCGTTGGTGGATTTGATGATTTGACCGCTCTTTTCCCGTCGGTGGCGGGCCACCTGGGAGGTTCCGGTCTTGCCCGCCGCCCGGATTCCTCCTTCGAGCCGGGCCTTGGCCGCCGTTCCGGTGGGATCATGCACCACGGCTTCCAGACCCTGGCGCATCAACTCCAGATGATGCACGGAAAAATTGTTACGGCTCATCACATCCGGCGCCTGACCGGGCTCCAGCCTGAGCAGGGAAGGCCGATACACCGTACCCCCATTGGCCACGGTCGCCATCATGGAGGCCAGTTGCAACGGCGTGGTCAACACGTACCCCTGGCCGATGCCGGTGATCAGGGTCTCCCCCGGATACCAGGAGGCCTTGAACATCTTGCGCTTCCAGGCCCGGGAGGGGATCAAGCCGGGCCGTTCCGCATCCAGGTCCACCCCGGTCACGCCACCCAATCCCATCTTGTGGGCCTGACGTTCGATGGCGTCGATGCCGAGACGCTCCGCCAGCTTGTAGAAAAACACATCGCACGACTGGGTGAGCGCCTGGATCAAATTCACGCTGCCGTGACCATGGCGCCGCCAGCAATAAAAACGCTGCTCCTCCTTGAGCAGAAAGCCACCACAATGGACCTGTTCTCTGGGATCCAGTTTTCCGGTGCTCAAGCCCGCCAGGGCCACCACGATCTTGAAGGTGGAACCGGGGGGATATTGTCCCTGATGGGCCTTGTTGATCAATGGCCGATCGGGATCGGTACTCAAGGCCTGCCACTGGGCATGGGTGAAACCGCGAATGAATTGATTGGGATCGTAACTGGGGGTGCTGACCATGGCCAGGATCTCGCCGGTATTGGGATCCATGGCCACCACCGAGCCGATCTCCTCCCCCATGGCCTCCTGGGCCTCTTTTTGCAGGTCGAAATCGATGGACAGATGCAGGTCCTCGCCGGACTCCGGGGGATTGCGGTGCAACTCCCGCACATGCCGCCCCACTGCGTTGACCTCCATTTCCAAAACGCCTTCGCGGCCCCGGAGCAACTCCTCGAAGTGCTGTTCCACCCCGCTTTTGCCCACCTGATCCCCGGAACGGAAAGTGATCCGGGAAAACCGTTTGCGATCCCCGTCGCTCGGCTCCCCGAGATATCCCAGAACATGACAGGCCAAGGAATCGAATGGATAATAACGGACCGACTGGCTTTGCAGATCCAGGCCGGGAAACTCGTGGATGCGCACCTCGATGCTGCTCACCTCTTCCCAGCTCAAGTGGGATTTGACGCGCAACGGGAGAAAGGAACGTTGCCGGCGGGCCTGCTGCAACAGGTGTTTGACCTCCTCTTCCGACAGATCGATATGCCGGCCGAGACGCTTGAACAGCATGCGCAGGGGTCCGGCCAGTTCCGGCACCACCACCACCTCGAAGTCGGGACTGTTTTCCACCAACGCCCGGTTTTCGCGATCGAAGATCCGGCCCCGGGGGGCGAAGATGGGTTTGAGGCTGATGCGGTTGTCCTCGGCCAGGGTCCGGTATTCTCCGCCGCGCATCACCTGGAGATGGAACAGCCGGCCCCCCAGAACCATGAAACCCGCGCCGAGACACCCACCCACCAACAGCAACCGTCGCCGGGCATCCCCCCGGAACTGTTCCCGGTCATCGTCGAGCATGGGGTTCCTCCAACCAGGATTGATGGACCGTGACCAGCAGATGAATCACCATGGGAGCGATCAACACGGTGGCCACGGGACGCCCCGTGAGCAAAGGCCAACGGGCAGCCGATCCCCATTTCATGGCGGCCAGGGCCAACTGGATCCCCTCCCCCAGATAGACAAAAAACAGCAGCACAAACAACAGATAGAAAAAGTCGATGGAGCGGATCAAACGACCGAACCGACCAATCAGCAGCACCAGGAGGATATTCGAGACCGCGTTCAATCCCAAAGGGGCTCCGGAGACCACATCCACCAGCAGACCGGAAAGCAAAGCCAGAATGGGACCGCAACGGTCGGGGCGGTAAAGGCGCCAATAGAAAAGACAAATCAGAACCAGATCCGGTCGGAACACCGACCAGGCGGCGAAAGGCAGGGCCATTTCCTGGACCACGGCCGCCATGAAGATGGTCATGGCCGGTAGCCAAGGAATCAGCATGGAGACCATCATGGCATCGTGGCGCGCCTCATGGGGTGGGAGCGGCGTCAGCGGGCCGGGTTGCCTGTGGCAGCATCAGATGGGCCTCTTCGATCCGGTCGAAATCGACCATGGGTTGCACCTTGGCCTCGCGGAACAGTCCTTCCCGACCCGGTTCCAGGGAGACCACCTTGCCGACGGCGAGTCCTTTGGGAAAGATGCCTCCGGTGCCCGACGTGACCACCAGATCGCCGATCACCACATCCGCGTCCTTGGGGAGGTATTCCAGGTTGAGCCGGGTGTTGTTCTGACCCGCGGAGACGGCCTTGACCCGGGAACGTTGAATCAACACCGGAACCCGGGAGTTGAGATCCAGCAGGGAGATCACCAGGGAGGCGGTGTCGGAGGCCCGCACCACCCGCCCCACCAACCCTTCGGGCACCGTCACCGGGGCATTGACGATCACCCCGTCCTGACGTCCGGCGTTGAGGATGTAGGAACGGGCGAAAGCGGAAGAGGAGTCCCCCACCACCCGTACCGCCAGAGCGCGGAAGGCGGGATCGGGACGCATTTGCAGCAGGGATTTGAGACGATGGTTTTCTTGTTCCAGCTCTTCCAGACGGATGCCCAGGGGACGCAGTCGTTCCACTTCCGCCTTGTACTGACGGTTTTCCCGATCCAGCCGGGACAGTTCGGACATGCGATCCTGGAACCGTTCGATGGTGGAGACCGGACGGGAGAGCAGGGATTGGACGCTTCCGGTGATTTGCAAAATGGCTTCGCGTATGCCGTGCCGATCCCCCGAAACCGTGCCACCGGCCATGAGGAGCAGGAAAAAAGCGACCATCAGGGTTATGAAAACCGAGATGGCGTTCCGGTATTCTCTCAGGAGCACCAGGAAAGCGGACATGAAACAACCTTGAATGGGAAAGATGGGCTAGCGATCCATCAGGATGTCGGACATGTTGTCCAGTTCTTCCAACGCCCTGCCGGATCCCATGACCACGCACGAGAGTGGATCATCGGCGATGATGACCGGCAAACCGGTCTCTTCGGCCAACAGCAGATCCAATCCCCGGAGCAGTGCCCCGCCTCCGGTCAGGACGATCCCTCGGTCCACGATATCTCCAGCCAGTTCCGGCGGGGTCCGTTCCAGGGCCACCCGCACCCCTTCGACGATGGCGTTGATGGGTTCGGCCAGGGCTTCGAGAATTTCGGGATCCGAGATGACCTGATGCCTGGGCACACCATGGATCAAATCCCTTCCTTTTACCTCAACTTCCAACCGCTTTTCCAGGGGAAAAGCGGAGCCGACTTGAATTTTGATAATTTCGGCGGTTCCCTCCCCGATCAGGAGGGAGTATTTTCGACGCACATGGGCAATGATGGCTTCATCCATCTTGTCGCCCCCCACCCGGATGGAGCGGGAGTAGACGATTCCGCCCAAAGAGATGATGGCCACCTCGGTGGTGCCGCCACCCACGTCGATGACCATGGAGCCACTGGCCTCGGTGACGGGGAGTCCGGCGCCGATGGCGGCGGCCATGGGTTCGTTGATCAGATAGACATCCCGGGCTCCGGCGCTTTCCGCCGACTCGCGGATGGCGCGGCGTTCCACCGGAGTGGCCCCCACCGGCACGCAGACGATGATGCGGGGGGAATAAAAGAGGCGTCGCTTGTGAACCTTGCGGATGAAATGCTTGAGCATGGCCTCGGTCACGGTGAAGTCGGCGATCACCCCGTCCCGCATGGGTCGGGTGGCCACGATGCTGTCGGGGGTACGCCCCAGCATCCGTTTGGCCTCGTTGCCCACCGCCAGCACCTTGCGGACGCCGCGGGAGCTTTCATGAATCGCCACCACCGAGGGTTCGGACAGCACCACGCCCCGTCCACGCACATACACGAGGGTGTTGGCCGTTCCCAGATCGATGGCCATGTCGGTGGAAAAGAGTCCTTTCAGCTTATTAAACATCGAGCATACCTATGAAAAATTCTCATCTTCGCCGCATGGCGCGTCATCGACGCCACGATCATCCATTGACCAAGGCTCCCGACCGGTCACATCCTAACGGGCAAACCGGTGATTGTCACCCCATCCCCTTGGTCTTGCGGAGCCCGCCCACCCATTTTTTCTACCACTTCGGAAAGCAAACATGGCACCCATCCGAACCATGACGCCCCAATTCAATAAAGAGGACATCCTGGACCTCGCGGCCCTGGATGAACAGATTCACGCCATCCACGATGGCGCGACACCTTTGACCGATGCCCAGCGCAGCGCCATTCTCCCGGTGTTGCGCACCGCCATGAGCGCCGGGCGGGAGCAATTGCAGCAGAATCATCTGGCCGGTGCAAGCGGACAGTTCATTGTCCAGGGACACACCCATCTGGCGGATGCCATCTTGCAACGGATCCACGCCCTGGTGGTCGCCGGACAAGAAAGCCATGAATCCTTTTGTCTCGCCGCCACCGGCGGTTACGGACGACGGGATCTGGCCCCCTACTCCGACATCGATCTGCTGTTCATCGTCCCCGACAACCATGGCGACCAACTCCCCCTCGTGGAACGGATGCTCTACGTGCTGTGGGATATCGGCATGGATGTGGGCCACGCGGTGCGAACCGTGGAGGAGTGTGTGCAACAGGCGCGCCAAGAATTACAGATTCTGACCTCGATGCTTGAGTCCAGATTTCTTGCCGGGAATCATACACTTTTCTCCCACTATCGCACCACCTTGTTCGAGCATGCCCTGCTTAACGATCCGTTGAGTTTCCTGCGCGCCAAGCTTTTGGAGCAGAGCAAGCGTCATGAACGGTTCGGGGCGTCGCTTTACTATCTCGAACCCAACATCAAGGAAAATCCGGGGGGATTGCGGGATCTGCACACCTTTGCCTGGATTTCCAAATATCGCTATCAGGTACCCCGCATTCAGGATCTGATCCCCATGGGGATCATCACCCAGGAGGAGTTCAACAACTTCAAAAGTTGTCGAGCTTTCCTGCGTCGGGTGCGCAACGCCCTCCACTATCGGGCCGGTCGCCGGGACGACCGCTTGACCTTCGCCCATCAGGTGACCATCGCCAAGGAGTTCGGCTATCAGGATCTGCCCGGCATGCTGGCCGTGGAACAGTTCATGCGCCGCTATTACCGGGTGGCGCGACGGGTGGGTCATCTCTCCTGGATCTTTTTGCGCAAATATCAAGACGAACACCGGGAGGTGCTGGTCTGGGATCGACGTCATCTGGAGGATACCTTCGAGGTGGCCGGCGGCAAGATCACCGTCACCTCCCCAGATACCTTCGCCCAAAAACCGATCCGCATCATGCGCATGTTTGAAGTGGCGCAGCGCAATCTGCTGTCGATCCATCCCGACACCATGCGCCTGATCACCCGCAATCTCCATCTGATCAACCGGGAGTTCCGCGCCGATCCCCGCATCACCGCCGTTTTTCTCCAACTGCTCAACGGCAAACGGGCCGTGGCCTGGGTGCTGCGACGCATGAACGACGCCGGCGTTCTGGGGCGCTACATCCCGGAGTTCGGACGCATCATCGGTCAGACCCAGCATGACATGTATCACGTCTTCACCGTGGATGAACACACCATTCTGGCGGTGGAGTCGTTGCGGCACATCGGTTCGGGCAAGTTCTCCCAGGAACTGCCAATCGCGACCCAGTTGATGCAAAAACTCAACAATCCGGCTGTGTTGTATCTGGCGGTGCTGTTTCACGACATTGCCAAGGGATTGGGTTCGGGCCATCAGATTCGCGGCGCGGTGATCGCCCGCAAAATCTGCGAACGGATGGCGTTGCCCTCCAACGACGTGGAGATGATCGCCTGGTTGGTGGAAAATCATCTCATTTTCTCCCGCACCGCCTTCCGCCGCGACATCAACGATCCGGAAACCCTGGCCTCCTTCGCCAAACAGATCGGCACCGTCCGCAAATTGAACATGCTGGTGCTGTTGACCGTGGCCGATATCCGCGCCGTGGGTCCGGGGGTGTGGAACCAGTGGAAAGGCAATCTGCTGCGCCAACTCTACGAACGCAGCCTCGACACCCTGGACAAAGGCATCATCTTCACCCCCGAAGAGATCGCCCTGCGGGCCGCCACCCTCAAGGAGGCCACATTCAACCTGCTGTCCAACGAACACGACCCCGAACAGGTCCGTCGCCATCTGGACCGCTTCTATCCGGACTATTTCACCCACTACGATCCGGAAATGCTGGCGGAACACTTCGTGGCCCTGCAATCCGTGGAGGATCACCCCCTGGTGATCGTCTTCAAGCAGGTGCCGAAGATCAACGCCACCCGCATGCTGGTCTACACTCCGGATCACCCCGGACTGATGGCCCGCATCTCGGGGAGTCTGGCCGCCGCGGGCGCCAACATTCTGTCGGCGGACATCACCACCACCAAAGACGGCATGGCCCTGGACACCTTCATCATCCAGACCCAAAACGGCGAGCCCATCGAAACCGCCGAGCGTCAGGAGCGCATCGAAACCACCCTGACCCAGGTGCTGGAAGGCAAACTCCGACCCAGCATTCTCCTGGCCAATCCGCCTCCGAGCCGTTTGCGTCGCCAGCCGTTTGAAATCTCCTTCTCCCTGGAGGTGGACGACTCTCTGGACACCTTCACGGTCATCGAGATCACCTCCCTCGACCGGCCAGGACTGCTGTTCGCCATCACCTGGGTGTTACAGAATCAGGGGGTTCAAATCCGGGCCGCCAAAATCGCCACCTACGGCGAACGGGTGGTGGATGTCTTTTATCTGCGGGACATGTTCGGCCTGAAACTCGATCCCCGCAAGCTCAACATGGTCTCCAAGCTGTTGCAACAGGCGGTGGACAAGCTGGAATGAACAGACTTGGCGTCCCAACGACGCCCCTTTGAACCCATGTGATCCCCAGGCAACTTACGACTTCGGTGGAGCCGAATATGTTTCTCAAGTTCTGGATCAAAACTTTCATCACGCGTTTCTCGCCCCTGGACACAGCCCAGATGCGCGCATGGCGTCAGCTCAAGGATCCCAACTACAACCACGAACGGGACAAACATCCCGTGCGCAACAAACACCACGGCAAGGGGGGCTGGAAGAGCCATGAGGAATCCGGCATCCTTTACCGGGATTATGCGGATTACGAGGAGTACCTGAACCACCAGAAGGCCAAATGGAGCGAAATGCTCACCATCAAGGGCGGCCTGGGACAAAAAGAGCTGTATGACTATCGCCTGCGGTTTTTCAGACGCTTTCGTCTGCTGCCTGGTCTGCTCAAACCGGATGCCCGAATCCTGTGCATGGGCGCCCGTCAGGGCACCGAGGTGGAAGTGCTGCGGGATATCGGTTTCCCGAACGCCCAAGGCATCGACTTGAACCCCGGTCCGGAAAATTCTTTTGTCAAGAAGGGGGACTTCATGCATCTGGAAGAGGAGGACCGCAGCCTGGACATGGTTTATTCCAACTGCGTGGACCACGCCTTCGACCTGGACGCCTTTTTCCGAGAACATGCCCGGGCCCTCAAAGAGGACGGCTTCGCCATCTACGATCTCTCCCTGGGAGAGGGACAGACCTCCACCGGTGGTCCATTCGAGGCGGTGAACTGGGGACGGGATGAACTGGTGTTACAGATGCTCTTGAAACATTTCCGTTCCGTGTTCAAGGTGGAACGGGAACCGGGATGGATGTGGATGGTGCTTCACGGCACCCACCATGAGGCGCAAATGACGACAAAAAATACAGAACAGGCCCAATCGTGCAACAAATAGATTGCAATTATTGAAAAAATAGAAAATACTAAATCCGTTTGGTCCAAACACCTCACGGCTGACCCTTCGTCAGCCGTGAGGGATGATCACCCTGCCGATGTCCGTTGACACTCCTCGGGATAAGTCACTCATGCGTACCACGTTCACGCCACAACGCCCCAAAATCCTGCTGGCGACCGACACCCCATCCAACCAAAACATCCTGCGGGTGATGCTGGCGCCTTTGAACGTGGACATTCTTGAAGGGGATTCCATCAGTCAGGCGGAATCCTTGTTGTCCGAGCATCATTTCGCACTGGTGCTCCTGGACATGCAGACCCCCGGCCACGATGGTGTCACGCTGGTTCACCGTCTGAGAGAAAACGAATTTCACCGTTCCACCCCGATTCTGCTGCTGACCGACACCTGCCGGGACCGTTCCCGACTGCGGATGAAACAGCACTCCGGGATCGTCGAATGCCTCGAAAAACCGGTGGATCCCGAAATCCTCTCCTCCCGGGTACAACTTTTTATCGAACTGCATCAAACCCGGGCGGAACGGGATCATCTGCGCAAGGCGTCGGGATACCAGCAAGAACGCCTGAAACTGGCCATGGAAGGCACCAGCGACGGATTGTGGGACTGGGATCTTCAGACCCATTCGGTCTATTTCAGCCCCCGGTGGGAGACCATGCTGGGTTACGCGCCCGGAGAGATCATTCCCCACATGGAGTCCCGCCTGCGGCTGATCCACCCGGATGACCGCAGCCTCGCCCAAAAGAATCTGCAACGCCATCTGAATGGGGAAACACGGGTCTATCAAAGCAAACACCGGTTGCGTTCCCGTTCCGGGGAGTGGATGTGGATTCTGGAACGGGCCCGAATCGTGGCGCGCAACACCGAGGGCAAACCCTTGCGTGTGGTGGGCACCCAGACCGACATCACCGAAATCAAACGACTGCGGGAAGAGCTGGATCAATTTTTCGCCCTGACCCCGGATCTGTTGTGCATCGCGAGTGTGGATGGTTTTTTCCTGCGGCTCAATGCCACCTGGGAGCACACCCTGGGATACTCGGTGGATGAACTCATGTCTCGACCCTACATCGACTTCGTGCATCCGGATGACAAGGCCGCCACTGGGGGTGCGGCGCAAATTCTGGTCAACCACAAACCGATCTACAATTTCACCAACCGCTATCGCCATCGGGATGGGGGATATCGCTGGTTGGAATGGCGATCCCGTCCCATGGGCAAGATCATCTACGCGGTGGCCCGGGACATCACCAGCCACAAACACACCGAAGAGACCCTGCGCACCCAACGGGAGGCGTTGATTCAGGCCAAAATGGAGGCGGAAACCGCCAGCCGGGCCAAAAGTGAATTTCTGGCCACCATCAGCCACGAGATCCGCACCCCCATGAACGTGATGCTGGGCATGGCGGAAATGTTGATGGAAACCGATCTTTCGATCCAGCAGCTCCAGTATGCCCAGACCGCGCATCATTCGGGCAAGGCGCTGCTGGGGGTGATCAACGATGTGCTGGACTTCTCCCAGATCGAAGCGGGACGCCTCACCTTGAACAACATACCGTTCTCCCCCCGGCAACTGCTGGAAGAGACCGTCCGGCTGCTGCGCCAACTCACCGAGGAAAAAGGACTCACCCTGCATGAACGCATCTCCGCTGCGATCCCGGAGGTGGTGCAGGGAGATCCGGAACGGTTGCGTCAGATTCTGACCAATCTGCTGGGCAACGCCATCAAGTTTACCAGTCAGGGGGGGATCGAGGTGAGCCTGACCATGTCCCCCGACTCCCTGGACAAGGCGCTGTTCATGGTTTCCGATTCGGGTATCGGCATCTCCCAGGAACAGATGGATCACATTTTCGAGCAGTTCACCCAGGCGGATGGGGGCATCACACGCCGCTACGGGGGTACCGGTCTTGGACTGTCCATCTCCCGGCGTCTGGTGGAAATGATGGGAGGACGCCTCTGGGTGGAAAGCCGGCTGGGGGTGGGCAGCACCTTCTGTTTCACCCTGCCGACGCGTCAGGCCCGATCCCCGATCAATCCGGATCAGCTGGAACCCTCCCCTGCTCCTGAGCAGACGGAATCACCGGACCTGCGGATTCTGCTGGCGGAGGATGTGGAGGAGAACCGGATTCTCTTCGAGGCCTATCTGATGAACAACGCCTGTCAACTGGTCATGGTGGAGGATGGGCTGGAGGCGGTGGAGCAATTCAAAAACGCGACCTTCGATGTGGTGATCATGGATGTCCAGATGCCCCGGATGGACGGATACACCGCCATTCAGCACATTCGCCAATGGGAACGGGAACAGGCCCTGCCCACCACCCCCATCATCGTCCTGACCGCCCATGCCATGGGAAAAGAAAACGAACAGTGCCGCCAAGCCGGAGCATCCCTGTATCTTTCCAAGCCCATCGGCAAAAAGGGGTTGCTGGATGCGCTGCAACAGGTCATCGCAACACCCCGCTCCAGATGAAACCATGAAACCCGCGCTTCAGTTGTCCTCTCCGCCCCCGATGCCGTATTTTTCCAGCTTGCGGTAAAAGGTGCTGCGACTCACCCCCAGCAGTTTGGCCGCTTTTTTCTTTTTCCATTGAGCCTCTTCCAAGGCGCGCATCAGGGCCTCTTTTTCCATCTGGGGACGGGGAGTGACGACGGGCAACGGAACCGGGGCGGACGAAGGCGGAACCGAGGAAGGGGGCGGGATCGGCGGCGGCGGCGCAGATGGCTGGACCGCAACGGACAACAGCGGAACCGGTGGACTCTCCTCCTCATCGGTTTTGTCGGACAATGGATCCGCGCACAGCCGCTGCACCACCAGACTCTTGGGCAGATGTTTGATCCGGATCGTATTCAGCCGACAGACCACAAAAGCGTGCTCGATGGCGTTTTCCAACTCCCGGATGTTGCCGGGCCAGGGATATTGCAACAGCAATTCCATCACGCTGTCCTGGACGCCGACAATGCTTTTTTCGTACTTGCGATTGAATTTCTGGATAAAATGGTTGACCAGAACCGGAATGTCATCAAGGCGCTTGCGCAACGGCGGCACATTGATCTCCACCACGTTGAGTCGGAAATACAGATCCTCGCGAAACCGGCCCAACCGAATCTGCTCCGCCAGATCTTTGTTGGTGGCCGCCACCACCCGCACATCCACCCGGATGGTCCGGGAGTCTCCCACCCGTTCCAGCTCTTTTTCCTGAAGGATGCGCAGCAGCCGGGTCTGCATGGAGAGACTGATGTCACCGATCTCGTCCAAAAAGATGGTCCCCCCCGCAGCCGCCTCGAACCGTCCGGGCCGATCCCGCACCGCGCCGGTGAACGCCCCCTTCACATGTCCGAACAACTCGCTTTCCAAAAGGTTATCCTGCAAAGCCGCGCAATTGACCTTGACCAGAGGGCCATGCCCCCGTCTCCCCTTGAAATGCAACGCCTCGGCCACCAACTCCTTGCCCACCCCGGACTCCCCGGTGATCAAGGTGGTGGTATCCATGTTGGCCAACGATTCAATCAGGTCATACACCTCCTGCATCTTTTCGCTCATGCCGATCAGACGGTGAAAGGTGCGGCGCTTGCGCAACACATCCGGCAAGGGGGTCATGCTGGCCCGGTCCAGAATCACCACCACCGCCCCAAAACAGTGACCCAGATGATCCAGCAACGGCGTGGCGCTGACCCGAATTTCGGTACGCTCCTCGGCGGGGCCGGCGCAGGACAGAAACAGATTCAACTCCGCCTTGCGGGAAGCGATCACCCGTTTCAGCAACGCCGAGATATCCGGCACGCACCCCCCTTTCTGGTTCAACAGGGAGTGTCCCAGGGCCGGACCGGCGAAATGACAGGCGTTCAAGGCGGCGGGATTGACACTGTGAACCACCATCAGGTGATCCACCACGATCACCCCTTCCCGGACGTTGTTGGAGACCGTCTCCAGGGTATCCCGCAACAGGCTGGTATCCAAACGGAAAGAGGCCATCTGCAACAGGCTGGTGACCAGTTCCGGCAGGTCATCCCAGGTATAACGGGTGCGAAAATGGGCCGCCTGGGGGATGGAGGGAGGAACCAGGGAGATCCGATCCGCCGGATCGATGGCCAGAAGCGGCAAGGCGTATCCGGCCTGAATGAATCCATGGGCATGGTGTTCCACCGACTCGCCCGCCGGCAGTTCGATCATCACCAAAGCGATCGGAACCCGCTTGATCACGACTCCAGCCTCTTCCAGATCCCCGACCCGCTCCACGGAGCAGACCGATTGCAGCATCTCCCCCAATCGGGCGGCCAGATGGGCACCCACCCCGACCAGCAGGACAGAATAGGTGAGAAAAGGCGGATGGTGTTTGATCGGAATCATGGGAGGGGGATCATCCTTTCCGTAGCAGGTCTCGTGGATCGTCTCTCGCCTTGGGACATTATGTCCCATTTTGTCCCAATGGGACATGTTTCGTGTCCCATCCCGGCACACAAAATGTGTCCACCGCTGCCCACGAACAGGAAAGGATCTTTGCAACCGGAAGAGCCACGCACGCAAATCAAGCAATATCAATCATCGAGAACCATTCTCGCCCGGCACGCTCCCATGGCACGTCCTATGCGCTATATCAAGCAAAGAACATACTTCTCTCACACCGGATCACGGAACACGGGACACGGTGGAGATCACGGATAGACACACAGACTGGCTCCACAAGGAGAACGACCATGAACACCAAAAAAATCGCAACCACTCTTTCCATCATGGCCCTGGCAACCGTGATGGCCGTCGCCACCATCGGCAACCGCAATCCGCAACTCGTGGACAATGCCATGTCCGTTGCAGCCATGGAAGGGGATGTTGCGACGGTGCGGGCGCTCCTGAGCAAAGGAGTCAGTGTCGAAAACCAAGGCAACCTGAAGATCACCCCGTTGGCCTGGGCCGCCGAGAATGGTCACGCCGAGGTGGTCAAGACCCTGCTGGAAGCCGGAGCCAATGTCAACTCCGTGGATCCTTCCGGGTTCACCCCCTTGAGCCTGGCGGCCAGATGGAATGACCAGACCATCGTGAAAATGCTGCTCGATGCCGGAGCGAATCCCAACATCGCCACCAAATCGGGACAAACGGCGCTGTTCGGCCCGGCCCAGTACGGCTTCGACGAGATGCTCAAACGGCTCATCGAGCGGGGCGCGGATGTCAACGCCATCGACAAACGGGGAGACAGCCCCATGATCATCGCCGCCAAACGGGGCCATGAACAGGTGGTGACCGCTCTGCTCGACGCGGGGGCAACCCCCAACGTCCAGAACAAACAGGGCTACAGCCCTCTGATGATCGCCGCCGAGTCGGGTCATGAAACCATCGTGGCGGCCCTGCTGGAACGGGGCGCGAATCTCAGCTTCCGTCACGAGTGCGGGTGTACCGCTTTGCTGGTGGCGGCGGAAAAAGGCTACTCGGGGATCGTCCGGCTGCTGCTGGACCACGGAGCCGACATCAACGCCGTCAACTACGAAGGTTCCTCGGCTCTGATGTTCGCCGCCCGCTACAACTATCTGGACACCGCCAAGCTGCTCCTGGAACGGGGCATCAAGACCACGCTGGTGGACCAGAACGGCAAAACCGCCAAGGACTATCTGCGCATCGGCGCCACCCGGGCCATGAACAAACTGCTGGATCCGGGCAATAACGCCTGAACCTTGGCAGGCTGCGCCACACAGTCCGGGAGCCTTCGCCCCGCTTTGCAAAGAAGGCTCCCGGCCCACCCAGGCCAACCGGGGCAAAACAGAAGGGACGCCATGAACACCCACCCGCACCTCCACCGTCTTGCCCTGCTGTTTTGCCTGCTGTTCCTCGGCATCCCGACCCCCTCACAGGCCGCCCCCCCCAAGGATCAAGCCTGCCTGCGGTGTCACGGCATGCCAACCCTCTCCTACCGGGATCCGGCCACCGGCGGATTACGCAACTTGGCCATCGACCCCAAAACCATGGCCCTCTCCGACCACAAGAATCTAAGCTGCCGGGATTGCCATGCCGCCGGCTTCGAGGTCTATCCCCACTTCGAGGAGGCACGGCGGGAGCGGCTCGAATGTCTGAATTGTCATCAAAACAACCAAAAATTTCCCCGCGCCTTGTTTGAATCCATCGAGCGCAGTTTCACGCGCAGCATTCATTATCAAAGCATGCAGGATTCATTCACCTGCTTTTCCTGCCACAATCCCCACGATTTCCGCAAGCTTTCGGGGCAGACCCGGGAAAGCCTGAACGCGATGGTGACCCGGGACAACGGGATGTGTCGCCATTGTCACGACTCGCCGGAAGGCATCGTGGGTCGCACCGGACGTCTGTTCTCCTCATTGAGCCAGACCCACGCCTGGCTGCCGGAGACGGAACGCCACTGGAGCAAGGTCCGTTGTGTGGAATGCCACACCGGTGGAGACAGCGCCCGAGGCAGTCACTTCATTCTCAGCCGCAACCATGCGGTGCGGGCGTGCGAGGCCTGTCACAGCCAGGACTCCATCCTGGCCACCAAGCTCTATCGCCACCGTACCCGCGAGGAGCGCCGCAACGCCGGATTCCTCCATTCGGTGGTGATGAACGATGCCTATGTCATCGGCATGACCCGCAACCAATGGCTGGACTGGGGCGGCATCGCCCTGATCATCCTGACCCTCGCGGGTGTCGGCGCCCATGGTCTGGCCCGTTATCTGGTCTCAAGGAGCAATCACCATGAAAACCACCATTGAACTGTATCCCGTCTGGATCCGCGTCTGGCACTGGACCAATGCCGTATGCTTTCTGGTGCTGCTGGCCACCGGGATCAGTCTGCATTTCGCCGCCCCCGGTTCGGCGCTGATCCCCTTCGATACCGCCCGGATGGTGCATAACATCTTCGGCATCCTGATGACCGGTGGCTGGGTGGTCTTCGTGATCGGCACCCTCAAAAGCGGCAACGGCGTTCACTATCGCCTTCGTCTGCCGGGTCTGGTGGGACGCCTGCTGACCCAGACGCTCTTTTATGGCGTGGGCATCTTCCGTCACGAACCCCATCCCTTTCCCGCCACCCGGGAGGCCAAGTTCAATCCGCTGCAACAGTTGACCTATCTCGGGGTGATGTTCGGGGCGGTGCCTGTGTTGATGGTGTCGGGTCTGGCCTTTTTCTTCCACGACCTGATCCCGGAACGTCTCCTGGACATGGATGGCCTGTGGATCGCCGGTGTGATCCACTACGGGATCGGTGTTTTTCTCACGGTTTTTCTGATCGGACACCTCTATCTGGCCACGGCTGGCGAAACGGTGTTCGGTGAATTCAAAAAAATGCTTTCCGGCTCAACCCTGACGGAGGAAAAACCATGAACACCGGGCAGTTCCGCCAATCGCGGCACATCAAACGCATCGCCATCATCCTGGGATTGGGCGTGACGGTCGGGGTGGCTCGATGGATCTATCCCGGTCTGCTGGAAAGCTACATCGGCGTGACCAACGCACCGTTGACCTTTGCCAACAGCGCTCCGCTGGAGCCAAGGGAGTTCGACACCCTGGCGGACTCCCTCACCCGGGAGTACCGTCAGCAACGGGCCATGGCCATGACCGAAAAAGAGGAAATGCCCTTCGCCCGCCGGTTGAAGATCAATATGCTGATGAAAACCGGCTCCTTCGCCAAAGACGCCCCCTATCCCCACATCGACTATTTCCGCAAGGCGGGGATTCTGCAATACAAAGGCCCGGAAACCTGCCTCACCTGTCACGCCTCCATCAAGGTGACCGACGAACACGGCAAAATCCACGAGGTGGATACCATGCAGGATGTGGTGAACTCGGTTCATTACAAGTTCCAAAGCACCGCCGCCGGATTTTCCACCTACGGGTTCGATGGCCGCCAGGTCAACAGCGCCGGCAACCGACCCATTCCGGTGGGCAAGATCGACCGGGCCTGCGGAGTTCCCGGCTCCTTCACCTGGACCGGCTGGGCCGACCTGGTCAAGACCAAACCGGCCCACGCCAACGGAGAGACGGAGATCCGCAGCGAAGGGTGTGGTCAATGCCACATCGGAGGCGGTTATCATCCGGCCACGGAGAAAATGCTCCCCATGCACGATGCTCCGGCCACCGCCAAGGCGGGCATCGACTGTCTGATCTGCCACAGTCCGGCCTATGACATGAACGAGCGTTACGTGATCAAAGACGACCATGGCCAACGCTGGAATCAGGACCGCTCCTTGAAGGCGGCTTTGACCGTGGGACTGCCCACCAACAAGACCTGTCTGTTTTGTCATCAGCACAACATGGGGGGTGATCTGGAAAAATCCCTACCTCCAGGTGCGGCCCCGGACAATCTGGGCCACAAAAACAAACGGCTGTTGCATCCGGGTGCCAAACGGGGCAACTCCATCCAACCGGAGCATGATGTCCACGCCGCCGCCGGCATGGTCTGCACCGACTGCCACAAACCCCAGGGACACAAAATCCCCCGGGGCACCCTGGGGGTGGATCTGGTGGCCAACGATCTGCCGGGCCGCAAGGTGGAGTGCGAATCCTGTCACACGGCGGCCCCCCACGTGAAAGACGAACAGGAACGGGCGCTGCTCAACGGCCATGTGGCCCGGGTCTCCTGCGAGGCGTGCCACATCAAGAAACTGCGTGACGACAACACCGTGCTGCGGGACTGGATCCATCCGGTCTGGAACGAAGAAGAGGGAGCCTATGTCTTCCAGGATGTCTATCAGAGCGGCGAGGCGGGACGGGGTTTCACCTTCCTGTGGTTCAACGGCAACGGCTCCTTCCTGGCCAACGCCCTGGGGGACAATCCGGTGGGGGATGGTTCCTATAATCCGCTGATGCGGCAATTGGCCAAAATCGAGGATCCCAAAGCCATCGAGGCGATCCGTCAGGCGGCCACCAGACTCAAAAAGAACTATCCAGATCTGGATGTGGAACGCTATGTGCGGGAGGTGACCGATCCCCTCTCCAGCCTCTCCCCGGAGATGCTGGAGAAACGCAAAAAAATGATCGAAGAGAAGATTCGTCCCGTCATGGCCCAGGGACAAAGCAAAATCTATCCCTTCAAGGTGTTCAACGCCATCATGTACGAAGACATGAACAATCAAGGCCCCTTCGGCGCCATGATCCTGCCCTTCGACTATCCAACCTATTACGAGTCCGGCGACCCGAAGGCCTCGGTCAAAAAAGCCCTGGAACACCCGATTCTCAGACGGATGTACGAAGCCCCGTTCAAGGCCTACATGATGGATGAGTTCATGCACTACTTCGGGGTGACGGGATGGAAGGCCGAGTATCCGGTGGACGCCAACGGCAAGCTGAAAAACGTCGAAGCCCACTGGATGCGGCAGATGGGTTCGCTCATGATCAACCACGGCATCCAGAAAGAGGGCCGGGCCTGCAAGGAGTGTCACGCCAAAAACGGCATCCTCGACTTCAACGCCCTGGGCTATCCCCCGGAACGGGCCGCCGAACTGCGCAAACTGCCTGAACTGCAATAACATCCCACCCATGGGAGGAAGGCCATCCCGGCCATCCTCCCCTTTTTTTGCCCATAGTGTGCAAAAAATGCAAATCAAGCAAAATTTCATTGCAAGATACGATCCATGGAGATATAATCACCATCAGGGAGCCGGAAAGGATGCTCCCGGTCCAAAACAAAAATTCAATTGCGGGATTCACACGGATAAGGTCTGACAGCCTGTCATACCAACAAAGAAACCGCTGCCATCCCCGACCTGTCTTCCGCCTGCGCATCGGGAAACGGAATTGACATGACCACCCACGAACCCATTACCGGTGACATTCTGGTTGTGGATGACGATCAGACGGCCCTGACATTCCTGGAGAGAATTCTTATCAATCAGGGACATACTGTGAGAACCGCTCCTTTGGCCCGTGAGGCCATGCGCTCTTTCCAGTCCGCGTTCCCGGATCTGGTGCTGTTGGATGTGGCCCTTCCGGACCAGAATGGCTTCGAGTTGTGCCAGGAGATGAAACGCATACCCGGTGGAACGGCTGTCCCGGTGATTTTCATCAGCGGACTGACCAACACCGCCGACAAGGTCAAAAGCTTTGCTGTCGGGGGGGTGGATTTTGTCAGCAAACCCTTCACCGTGGAACTGGTATTGGCCCGGGTCGCCACCCATTTGGCCCTGAGCCGGGCATTGCGGGAAATGGAAGCCCGCAATGCCCGGCTGGAGCTGGAAATCGCCCAACGCCGTCAGGCGGAAGCGCAGCTCCGCCTCAGCGAAACCCGTTTCAGGGGGGCGTTCGAGACTTCGGCCCACGGCATGGCCCTGATTTCCCCGGATGGACATCTGCTTCAGGTCAATCCGGCCCTGTGCGCCATTCTGGGCTACAACGAGGCGGAACTGCTGACCAACACCATTCTGAACCTCACCCATCCGGACGATCGACACAGCGACCGGGAGTTCATCCGCCGCATGCTGGCCGGCACCATCCACTCCTGCCAATTGGAAAAACGTTATCTCCACAAGAAAGGTCATACTATCTCCACCCTGTTGAGCCTCTCCCTGGTACGCAACCAGGATGGCCAGCCGGTACATTTTGTGTCGCAGGTCCAAGACATCTCCGCCCGCAAGGAGGTGGAAAAACAGCTCCGGGAGGCCCATACCACCCTGGAGGAACGGGTTTTGGACCAGACCGTCGCCCTGCGCAAGGCCATTGCCCTGCTCCATCAGGAGGTGGAAGAGCGTAGCCACATTCAGCAGCAACTCCAGCAGGAACGGGACAAACTGCAAGACGAGGAGAGCCGTCTGCGGGAGATCACCGCCACCCTGGCGGAAGGGTTGTACGTCATCGACCGGAAGGGACGGATCACCTTCATCAATCCCGCCGCCCTGGCCATGTTGCACTGGAACCTCAACGAGGTGCTGGGCCGTGACTCCCATGGTCTGTTCCACCATAGCCTTCCGGACGGCTCCCCCTATCCCGTGACCGAATGCCACACCAGACACGTGGCGACACAGGGAATCGGTCCCCTGGACGAAGAAACGTTCTTCTGGCGCAAAGACGGCTCCGGATTTCCCGTGACCCTGACCGCCTCCCCTTTATTCCGCAATGGCCATCCCGGGGGAGCCGTGGTGGCGTTTCACGACATTTCCGAACATAAACGGTTGGAAGAGTCCCTGCGTCACGCCAAGGAGTCCGCCGAAGCGGCCAATCGGGCCAAAGGGGAGTTCCTGGCCGCCATGAGCCACGAAATCCGTACCCCCATGAACGTGGTCATGGGCATGGCGGAAATTCTGCTGGAAACCGATCTCACCCCGCAACAGCGCCGCTTCGCCCAGACCATGCACCACTCCGGCAAGGCGCTACTGAGCGTGATCAACGATGTGCTGGACTTCTCCCGGATCGAGTCGGGACGGTTTCAATTGGTGGAAGCCCCCTTCTCACCCCGTCAGGTGGTGGAAGAGACGGTCCGGTTGATGGGGGTGGCCGCCGAAGAAAAAGGTCTCACCATGGAACAGTGGATCGCCCCCGCCCTGCCGGAAACCATTCTGGGAGATGACAGCCGGGTGCGTCAGGTGCTGATCAACCTGTTGGGCAATGGCATCAAGTTTACCGCCCAGGGACGGGTGGATGTGCGCCTGACCCAGGATCCCGACTCCCCGAACTGCCTGCTGTTTTCGGTCAGCGACACGGGCATCGGCATCGACCGGGAGCAGACCGAACAAATCTTCGAGCATTTCATCCAGGCCGACGCGGGCATCACCCGACGCTACGGGGGCACAGGTCTGGGTCTGGCCATCTCCCGGCATCTGGTGGAAATGATGGGGGGACGGATCTGGGTGGAAAGCCGGCTGAACGAAGGCAGCACCTTCCATTTCACCCTGCCCGCCAAATCGACCACCCTGCCCGCCCCCGCGACACGCTCCGAGCCGCCCGGTCCGGTCTCCCAGAAGCAGGGACTGCGCATTCTGCTGGCCGAGGATGTGGAGGAAAACCGTATGCTCTTCGAGGCCTACCTCATGAAAAGCCCCCATCGTCTGGTGATGGTGAACGACGGTGTGGAAGCCGTGGCCAAAGTCAAAGAGGAGACCTTCGATGTGGTGGTGATGGATGTCCAGATGCCCCGGATGGATGGCTATACCGCCATTCGTCACATCCGGGCATGGGAGCGGGAGCGTCAATCGACGCCGGTGCCGATCATCACCCTGTCGGCCCACGCCATGACCGGAGAGATGGAACGGTGCCGGGAGGCGGGAGGAACCTTTTATCTGTCCAAACCCATCGGCAAAAAAGGATTGTTGGCCGCGCTCCAGCAGATCACGATCCCGCCCCCCGAAGCGGTTTGATGGTCGGTTGATCCCCTGTGGTGGACCGGGAGAGAAGGAAATCCGACATATCCTCTTTTCCCAACAGCATGTGAACCAGCAAACCCAAGGTCTCGGGTCTCCAGGTACGGAAGCTGTCGAAAGGGGCGTGCCGGTCGGTATGGCCCGGATCGAGGGTGATGCCCCACAACGGATCGATGGCATGGGGCAGCAGGGCATAACGCCCATCCCCCAGCACACCGGGTTGACGGGGATGAATCACCACGAAGTGGTCGGAGAGTCGCACAAACCGGCCCACATCCCGCCCCAGAACCGAATCCGCCGGAATGCCCGGCAAGGGGAACGCCGGATCGACCCAAAGGGCGCGTTCCCCGCCATAGGCGCGGGACTCTCCCCACAAACCCGGACGCAACGCGACACACTGGATGGATGGACCACTCTTGTAGACCGCCCGCCACAACACCAGATTCATCATGGTGGGCTTGATGTGCAGCACCTCCACCCGGTCGCCCTGCTGCCGCGCCCAGGCCATGGCCATGTCGCTGGCCCGCTGGTGTTGCCACCACGCCACCCCGAACCACACCAGCATCGCCACGCCACCGGCGACCGCCCAGGGTTTGTGATGCCGCACCACGGCCAGGGCGAGAAAAACCGTCAAAAGCACGGTGGTGACCGGTTCCACCACCGGCACGATGCTCCAGGCGATACGCAGATCGGAAAAGGGCCAAAGCAGTTGGGTGCCATAGCTGGTGCAGGCATCCAGGGGTCCAGCGGTCAGGTATCCCCAAAACGCCATGGTCCAGGTTTGACGAAAGGTCACCCCCCGTCCCCTGGCCCACCACCCAAGCAACGCCGTAGCCACCAGCGCCCCCACGGGTGTAAAAATCAAGGCATGGGTGAACTGGCGGTGATATTCCAGTTGCAGCAACGGATCCTGGCTGGATTGGATCAACACATCCAGATCCGCCAGCAACGCGGCGAAACCACCCACCACGGCAGCGGTGGCAAGCCGTTGTCGGGAGGTAAACCAAACCGCTGTGGTGCCGCCCAGCAAGGCGTGGGTCAAAGGATCCATGAAGGCTCCACGGTTGCAGGCGAAAAAAAACCTATCCCATCAATTCCGACAGGGCTTCGTTCATCTTTTCCAGCCGTTCGACGATGATCACCACCAGTTGTTGGGTCAACTTGAGTTGAAACGGACAATCGAACTGGGCCAGGGCCGCATGATCGAGTTTGAAGACATTCACGCTCCCCTCGGCGATCACGCTGGCCATGCGGCGACGGCCTCCCACCAAGAAAGCGGCCTCGCCGATGATGGAACCGGCTTCCAGATAAGCGATGATGTGTTCGGGATGGTCATCCTTGCGCACGAAAGCGGCACCACTCAAGATGATGAACAAGGAAGAGTCCCGGGTATCCCCGTCCTGAATGATGACATCCCCATCCTTGTACAGCTCGAAACAGTGCCCGCTGTCCGCCAACAACCGTTTTTCCTGGTGGCTGAATGGCGCAAAGAAGGGAATGGCCTCCATCATGTCGAAAATCGTGCTCATATCGTTTTGCCCCCTCGGCCAACGGTGAACGCGATCAGAAAGGAATGTGTTTAATGTCGGTTTGACGGGCCTTGCTTTTTTTCTCTTTGACCTTGGGCGCAGCCGCCAGCCGCAATCCCAGATCCGGACGACGGGAAGACAGGGATTGGAAACCCCGATTGGCGCAACGCAAGGCCGAGGCATCATCCTGCCAACCACCGCCGCGCATGGCGTAAAAGGCCTCATGAGCGGCACCTTCCGGGGTGGCCGACGCTTTGTTGTAGCTGGGCTGATACCGATCCTGGACCCACTCCCAGACGCTGCCGCTCATATCCTTGAAGCCCAACCGATTGGGGGTCTTCTGACCCACAGGCTGTGTGGTTGCGTTGCTGTTGCCCACAAACCAAGCCAGTCGGGCGGGATCGCTCCCTCCCGGATAGACCACCCGGTCCCCGCCTTCGCGACAGGCGAACTCCCATTCCGCCTCGGTTGGCAGACGGAATTGGACATTCAAACGGGCCTGGGCATTGAGGGTGGCGATGAATTCGTTCACCTCTTCCCGGGAGACGTTTTCCACCGGATAGTGATCCCCCATGCGGAAGCGGGAAGGATTGTTGTGCATCACCCGACGCCACTGGGCCTGGGTGACTTCGGTCTCCCCGAGCCAGTATCCGCCGACACAGTTTTGATGAACCGGACCTTCATCCGATTCCCGCCCCTCAGCCCGGGGAGGAGAACCCATGTCGAAACATCCCCCCGCGACCCAAAGCAGATTGACGCCACTGGTGGGATCCCGCCACGACTCGCCGCTTTTGACCACCAACGCACTCTTGACCGCTCTCCCCTCCAACTCCAGGGGTTCCCAATCGTTGATCAGGGAGGCGACCGCAGGCCAAGAAAAACTGACCACACCGGCCAGCAGCGATCCCGCGATCATCCGGGTCCCCAGGCGACGGAACCGATTGATGCCAAGAATGAGGTTCACTGTTCACCTCCGGTACGGGTCAGACGCATCGGCGTGGGAACCGACAGGATCGGATCCGCCGGCGGCGTGTTTTGGGCCAACGAGACCTTCAGATGAGCAAAAAGCTCCGCCAGATCCACCCAGCCATCCTTTTTGCCGACGGGGAAGCCGTCCGCGTCCCCCAGCATGCCCTTGAGCAGATGCCAAGTGAACGCCCCCTGTTGGGCCGGTCCATGGATGGCGGCGCCCAGTTTGTCGGCGGCCACGGCCACGGGCTTGCCCTGGAGCAATACGCCACGGGGGGCGGAGGTTCCGGTCTGGCCGGGCTGAACGACGCACTCCGGGGTTTGATTGAAACAGACATCCAGCAATACCACCACATCCTTGTTGGGCAATCGGGACAAGGCCCCTTGCAACCAGGACAAAGAGATGGCGTGGTCCGAGTCCAGGCCGGACAACGGCACATTGGCCGGAAGCAACAAGGCATCCTGGCCCGTGGGCAGGCCCAAACCGGAAAAATAAAACAACAAGGCGGCGTTGGGATTGTTCTGACCCTGTTTGATCAGCCATTCCAGATCCTGACGCAGGGTTTGATAATCCACGGCATTGTTGACCCGTAGACGGGCATGGTCGGGGTCATCCAGGAAGATGCCCCGCCGGGTCAGGAGACGATGAAAATTGGTGGCGTCCCGGTCCGCGAAGTGCCGGGCCCGGATCCGCTTGTAATGACTGACACCCGCCACCACCGCATAGGCGTCGGCACGCTTCTGCCAGGAAGCCAGCGCGGGTTGATTGGCAATGCGCTGATCGAGCATGGCGCTTTGATCATCCACGTCGCCGGATTTGGCCCAGGTTTCGTGGGGCATGGCCCGGGGAAAGGGAATTTCGGCTTCCGGATCGGTATAAGCCATCAACAATTGATCCTTGGCCCGGACAAACGAGGCTTCGCCGGGATACTCCTTGACCAACAGGTTGATGGATTGGCGCAAGGCATCCATCCGTTCCCCCAGACGAAACTGACGCCAGAGGGTTTCGGTGACGTAACCAGCGGCCATCTCCCGCCACAGATCCACCCGATCCCCTTTGAGTCCCGTACCCGGTTCCTCTTTCTCCCGCACCTGCATGCGGGCGATCCAGTCATAGGCTTCCAGATAGTTGCCCCGTCTGAACAGCGCAAACAGTTTGGTATGGGCCAATGCCAGATTGCCCGGCTGCTTGGCGAACCCCTCGGAGGCCAACAGGTGGGCCTTGCGGTCGTCACCGAACTCGAACTTCACCCAGGCCAGATTGGCGATGGTCTTGACGTGATTCGGAAAGGTTTCGTACACCTTTTCCCAGGTTTCCATGGCCTGTTGTTTCCTGCCGACCTGATGCTGCGCCAATCCCAGATTGTAGCCAATGACCACATCGGTGGCACAGGTGGCAAAAGCGCTTTCAAAGGCTTTCAGGGCCTCTTCCGGCTTGGATTCGAGCAAGGCGATGGCCTTGGTTTCGATCTCCCGGGCCACCGCGCAGGGATTGGACTGGACGGCCTCGGCAACGCCGCTGACCAGAAACGAGAACAGGAAAAGAAACGGGATGATAGGCGACAATGTCCTTAATCCTCGATGCGGGGGTCCAACCGTCCGGCGGCGTATTCCGCGGCCATTTTCTCCAGGTCGATGACCCGGATCTTCGAGGCGTTGCCGGCGGTTCCGAACTGCTCGAAGCGCTCCTTGCAGATCCGGTAGGCGGCATCTTCCGCCGGACGCATATACTTGCGGGGATCGAATTCACCCGGCTTTTCGGCGAACACTTTGCGAATCGCCCCGGTCATGGCCAAACGCAGATCGGTATCGATATTGATCTTGCGCACGCCGTATTTGATGCCGATCTGGATCTCTTCCACCGGCACCCCATAGGTTTCGGGAATGGATCCGCCGTGGGCGTTGATGATGGCCAACAGATCCTGGGGCACCGAAGAGGAGCCGTGCATCACCAGATGGGTATCCGGCAAACGGGCATGGATCTCTTTGATGCGGTCGATGGCCAGGATGTCGCCGGTGGGCTTGCGGCTGAACTTGTAGGCTCCGTGGGAGGTGCCGATGGCAATGGCCAGAGCATCCACCCGGGTGGCGGCGACAAAGCGGGCCGCCTCTTCCGGATCCGTCAGCAGCCGTTCTTTTTCCATGGTGCCCTCGGCGCCATGGCCATCCTCTTCACCGGCCATGCCGGTCTCCAGGGAGCCAAGCACCCCCAACTCCCCCTCCACCGACACCCCGATGGCATGAGCCATCTCCACCACCTGGGCCGTGGTGGCGACATTGTAGTCATAAGAGGCCGGGGTTTTGCCATCCTCCCGGAGGGAACCATCCATCATGACGCTGGTGAAACCGCTGCGAATGGCTCCGTAACAGACCGCCGGAGATTGACCGTGATCCTGATGCATCACCACCGGCAGATGGGGATAGACCTCCAGGGCGGCGAGGATCTGGTGACGCAAGAAGGCTTCTCCAGCGTATTTGCGCGCCCCGGCGGAGGCTTGCAGAATCACCGGACTGTCGGTTTCATGGGCGGCGCGCAAAATGGCGCGCACCTGTTCCATGTTGTTGACATTAAAAGCAGGAATTCCATAATCGTGCTGGGCGGCATGATCCAGGAGTTGCCGCATGGAAGCCAAAGGCATGTCACGAATCTCCCGTGTGAGTTGACGGCGATCCACCTGAGCAGCTACCCTGTCGGACGAGTCGAGAAAGGTCGTGATCAAGCGCCAAGCCGGATAAAAGTCCATTATAGCGCAAGCGAATCATGAAATGAATAAAAAATATGCTGGTTCTCCAGCTCTTGAGTTCGGGGCGACTCCATGACGAAACCGGTGGACCAGGAAGAGGCGTTGCACCCTGAAGTGGTGCTGGAAGCCCGAGGGCTCTGCGTCTCCCGTGGTGGTGAATTCCTGTTGCAAGACGTGGACATGGTGCTGCACGCCCATGAAATCGTCACCCTCATCGGTCCCAACGGCGCGGGCAAATCCACCCTGCTTGCCGCGCTGCTGGGGATCATGCCCCTCTCCGCAGGCCAGGTGGACCGCAGACCGGGACTGGTGGTGGGCTATGTGCCCCAACGATTAAGGGTCGATCCGGTGTTTCCTTTGACCGTGGCCCGTTTCATCGCCTTGTCCGCGCCGGACGCGCCCCTGCCCCTGGAGTGGATGAAACGGTTCGGCTGCAATCAATTATTGCACCGGCCCATGCACAGCCTGTCCGGAGGAGAGACCCAGCGGGTGCTGCTGGCCCGGGCCTTGAGCCGCAATCCGGATCTGCTGGTGCTCGACGAACCGGCACAAGGGCTGGATCTGGCCGGCGAGGAGCAACTCCACAGCCTGATTGACGCCGTGCGCCGGGAACGGGGCGTGGCGGTGCTGCTGGTCTCCCACAATCTGCATTTCGTCATGGCCGGGGCGGACCGGGTGATCTGTCTCAACCGTCACATCTGCTGCTCGGGTTCCCCCACCACGGTACGGGCCACACCGGAATTCCAACTGCTGTTCGGCGAAAAAATGCCCGGCGTCGGCTTCTATCAGCACCACCACGATCATCAACACACCCCCTGCGGGGTGGTTCGGGAGCAGCCGTGATGGAAGAATTCATGGTCCGGGCATTGCTGTCCGGCATCGGCATCGCCCTGGCCACCGGTCCCCTGGGAGTGTTCGTAGTATGGCGGCGCATGGCCTATTTCGGCGACGCCCTGGCCCATGCCGCCCTGCTGGGGGTGGCCCTGGGACTGATCACCGGCTGGAACATGAACGCCGCCATCGCCGGAGTCTGTCTGGCGGTGGCGCTGCTGGTCACCTGGATGCATTCCCGTCCCGAGGTACCCACGGACGCGGCCCTGGGCATCTTCTCTCATGGAGCCATGGCCCTGGGGCTGATCACCGTGGCCCTGGCCGACGGCGCCCGGGTGGATCTGATGGCCTATCTGTTCGGAGACGTACTGGCCGCCGGCTGGGGGGATGTGGCCTGGATCTGGTCCGGAACCGCCGTAGTGCTGCTGGTGATCCGTCGCTATTGGCACGATTGGGTCAACGCCACCATCCACGAAGGCCTAGCCTCCCTGGATGGGGTCAACGTGGCCCGGATGCGGCTGATCTTCATGCTCCTGACCGCCCTGGTGACCGCGGCGGCCATCAAGGTGGTGGGCGCCATGCTGATCACCGCCCTGCTGGTCATTCCCCCCACCGCAGCCCGTCCTTTCTCCTCCACCCCGGAAGGCATGGCCATGGGAGCCATACTCATCGGCGGCGCCAGTACCCCTCTGGGCCTCCTCGCCAGTTACCATTGGGATCTGCCCAGCGGTCCGGCCATCGTGCTGGTGGCCTCGATTTTCTTTGGTCTGTCCCTCGTCGCGGGAAAAAAAGGTCGCGCATCCTGAACGGTCCACCGCTCCATCCCGGTTTGATCAGGCCCTTTTTTTGCAGAAAGCCTGTTTGGCAAGAAGCTTGTTTGCAAAAAAAATTGGTTTGCAACACAATCTAGCCGGTTGCTTTGCGCATCCGTTTGCATCCTGACCCGCACATGACTCTCATTGGATTGATGCCCTGCCCTGGGATGACCGGTTCATGTTGATACAAACTTTGATGAAAGAGATCGCGTTCTTCTGGGATTTTACCGACACAGAACGCAATGCGTTGATCTCCCGGGACAGTTTCTTCACCACCTATCAGGATGGGGAACATCTGGTCACCGAAGGGGATGAAGACGACTCCTTGTTCGTTCTGCTCAAAGGGCAGGCCAAGGTGGTGCAACAGACCTATCCGGATCGGGTGATCACCCTGCTGGAACCCGGAGCGGTGATCGGCGAAGTTTCGTTCCTGACCAAACGCAGCCGCACCACCCATGTGATCGCCGTTGGCGAAGCGATTGTCTTTCGCATCGACTCCTACAGCATGAACCGTGAACACCTCGACCCGGTTCTGCAAACCAAAATCAAAAACCAACTCATCGAAATCCTGGTGCGGCGCCTCGAAGAGACCAACACGGCCCTGACCATCCAGAAAGAGGCCAACATGGTACTGACCAAAGCCCTCCGGGAACAGGTGCTATCGGGAAAATGACCCCCGGAGACTACCCCGCCGCTCCCGATTCTCCCTCCGGCCACAGCCACGCCGCCCCCCGCACGCCGCTGGAGTCCCCGAACCGGGCCGGGAGCAGCCGGGTGGCGGGAGAACCGGAAAAGACATAATGTTTCCAGACCTCGGGCACCGAACGGTAAAGCCGCCTCATTCGGGACAACCCACCCCCCAGCACCACCACATGGGGATCCAATAGATTGATCACCATGGCCAAGGCCCGGGCCAGACGATCCTCGTAGCCAACCAGCAGCCGTTCCGCCTCCCAATCCCCTCCCTCGGCCCGTTCGACAATCCGATCAGGCGACAAACGCTCCCCCACCCGCTCGAAAAACTGCCGACCGAGGGCCGGACCGGATAAAAAAGTCTCGATACACCCCGTCTGTCCGCAATAACAGAGCGGACCCGGTCGCTCCTCCTCCCCCCGGGGCCAGGGCAAGGGGTTGTGTCCCCACTCTCCGGCAATGGCGTTGGGACCGGCAAGCAGCCGTCGCCCCACCGTGATCCCCCCGCCCACGCCAGTCCCTAAAATCACCCCGAAAACGATTTCGCTGCCGGCTCCCGCCCCGTCGGCGGCCTCCGACAAAGTGAAACAGTCTGCGTCGTTGGCCAGCCGCACCGGTCGGCCCAGCAGCCCCGCCAGATCCCCGGCCAGATCCCGCCCGATCAGACAGACCGAATTGGCATTCTGAATCCGGCCCGTCCGCGGCGCGATCGATCCGGGAATGCCCACGCCGATGGGCAGCGGATGATCGATGCCCAGCCTCTGTTCCGCGCCGCTCACCAGCCCGGCCACCGCCCGCAAAGTGCCGTCATAATCCCCCTGGGGCGTGAAAACACGCTCCCGATGCACCATGGCACCCTGAGCGTCGAGGACCACGATTTCGATCTTGGTGCCCCCCAGATCAACCCCGATGCGCATGCCGCACGCTCCCAGCCCTCACGAACCGGAGACCGGATCCAAAAACACACCGATCCGCTCCGCCACCTCCTCGGCCTTCTCCAGAAAAAACAGATGATCCGTCTCCCCGATCACCGCCAACTCGGCCCGAGGCAGTTGATCAGCCAGCAGACGGGCATTGGCCACAGGCACGATCGGATCCTGTTCCGCCGACATCACCAGCACCGGCAGATCCAGGGCGAACAAATCAACCGGAGACGACGCGGCGAAGAAACGCGCCACCGCATCGTATTGCAGCAACACCTGATCGCCTTCGGGTTCGGACAGCAGGCGCTGCTGCATCACATAGTCATAAGTTTCCGGATAGCGGCTGGCCAGCATCGGACAAAAAGGATCCGACAAGGCGGCCCGCACCCGGTCTTCCTTGCGCAAATGATAGATGAACGCCACCTGTTCCCGGGCAAACATGGGAAACAACGCCTTGAAGCCCTCCCCGTTGGAGCTGGTACACATCAACACCAGACTCCGCACCCGCTCGGGATAACGGGACGCGAGCAATTGGGCGACAAAGCCCCCCATGCTCAAACCGATCACGAAAAAAGTCGTGTGCCCCAACTCATCCATCAACCGGAGGGCGTCATCCGCCAAATCTTCGAGTCCGTAAGGCCCCTGAGCCGGAGGAGCCGCACCCATGCCACGATTATCCGGAATCACGAAACAAAACCGGTCGGCAAGCGGCTCGACAAAACGCCGGAACATCCAATTGCCGCTGGCAAAACCGGAAATGCACAATACCGGTGGTCCGTCACCCAGGATTTCCCGGTGACTGCCAAATGGATCTGACATGCTCTCCTCCTTTATTGATCGCTTGCCTTCGGTGGGATGATCCTGTTCAATGTGTTGTCAAATCCTGACCACGGCAAGGGAGAATGAACATGTGGCAAGATTTTATCGCCCGACATGCCCAAGAACGAGCAGACCATGTGGCCCTGGTGGACCGCCAGAATCGGCAAAGCCACACCTATGCCCAACTGGAGGCGGAAATCCTGCGGCTGGCGGCTCATCTCGCGGCTCTGGGGGTCCAGGAAGGGGATCGGGTGGCGCTGCTGGCCCCCAGCCGAATGGAACATGTCACCCTGTTTTTCGCCTGCGTCCGGCTCGGAGCCATTCTGGCTCCCCTCAATCACCGTCTCGCCCCGCAAGAAATCGATGCCATCCTCGACGAACTCGATCCGGTTCTCAAACTCGGGGATGACCAGACTCCCGGATTCCGCCCCCTCTCCATCCTGGAAGGGCCTCCTCCGGCCCTGACCCTGCCTCCCCCGGTGGCCATCCCGGATCACCGGGTGATGATGATCCTGTATACCTCCGGATCCTCGGGCCGCCCCAAAGGGGTGATGCTGCATGCGGCCATGATCCTGGCCAACATCCACAACACCATCTCCGCCGACGTGCTGCGCGCGGAAGACATCTCCATCGTCAACACCCCCTTTTTCCACACCGGGGGATATCACGTCTTCTGTCTGCCGATGCTGTCCATCGGCGGCACCTTGATCCTCCACCCCCGTTTCGATCCCGGTTTGGTGCTGGAAGAGATCCGTCAGGCCGGGGTGACGGTCTTCTGGGCGGTACCGACCATGTTCCAGGCCATGTTCGATCACCCGGATTTCCAGCAGACCGATTTCTCCCGCATCCGATTTTTTCTCTCCGGTGGCGCCCCGTTGAGTCTGGCCCTGATTCAGGGGTATCACCAAAAAGGGGTACCCTTCAAACAGGGGTTCGGACTGACCGAAGTGGGCCCCAACTGTTTTCTGCTGGAAACCGCCGATGCCTGGAATCATCCGGACTCCATCGGCAGACCCATGACCCGCTCCACCGTACAAGTCATGGATGAAAACGGCGCGCCGGTGGCCGTTGGTCAGGTCGGGGAGATGTGGATCGCCGGCCCTCATGTCTGCCTGGGATACTGGCGCAACGATGCGTTGTTCGCCACGGCCATGCGGGATGGATCCTTCGCCACCGGAGATCTGGTGCGGATGGATGCAGAGGGGTTTTATTATGTCATCGGGCGCAAAAAAGAGATGTACATTTCCGGCGGTGAGAACGTCTATCCGGGGGAGGTGGAAAAACAGCTCACAACCCATCCGGCGGTGGTGCAGGCGGTGGTGGTGGGAGTGGCCGACGAAAAATGGGGTGAAGTGGGATTGGCCTTTTGCGTGGTACGGGCACCGGTCACCCTGGAAGCGTTACGCGCACACCTGAATACCCGTCTGGCCCGCTATAAACATCCCCACCATCTGCGGATTCTCTCCGGATTTCCCCTGCTGGCCAACGGCAAGATCGACCGGCCCGCCTTGAAACAACAAGGACGCGATACCATTCTCTCGGAAAGAGGCGGAACAGCCGATCCGGTCTGAAAAAGTCGCACCCCCAATTCCCACACTCGATCCGCGAACCCCTCATCCAGAGTCCGGGCATCCACAAACCGCAAACGCCACTCCTCCAGGATTGAAGGATCGGCTTTGGCCATTTTTTTCACTGACCCAGGCGGGCAACGCTCCAAAACGACGACGCAGCAGACGCATCAACAAGGCCGCATCTCTTTCCTGATGAAACCCCTAAGGATAAAAATGATGCACCGGATCTGTCACCACTACGCCCGCATGATCCCCATCCGGCACCGACCAGCTGGCATCCATCCACGCCGTCGCGACTCCGGAATTCCCGGACACATCCCCGGAATGACTCTGCCAATCCGCGACGACCCCATCCGCCGCCGCAACCGGAACGCTCTCCCCCCAATGGGTCGAACCCACATCCATATTCCGGAGGATGTTCACCCCAGACTGGGCGAATTCCCAGGGGATGATTGCCTTGTCCACCACGGATGGCGCGGTCAAACTGACCGCTTCCATCTTCATGGCGGCGTCGGTAAAGGTGAACGCCACCTCGACCATGTTCCCCTGAGTGCCATCGCTCTTTTCAAAGGTGGCATGAGCGGTAATGGCATTGCCCTGTTGCATCTCGATGCCCTGGCCTGGGTCGGACTGCACCACCCCCAACGAGACGATCCCCAACTGGGCCAGTCCCTGCAACTCCCCGGCATCGGAAATCCCATCCCGGTTGACATCCTGCCACACCTGCAATTGTCCGAAAGCCGCATCTTCCGCATCCACCCGACCATCGTGGTTCTGATCGAAGCTGGCCAGGGATTGCAGACTGGAAGAACTCCCGGAGACCAAAGATTCGGAAACCAACTCCCCGATCCCCTGAATCCGCCCATCCCCATTGACATCCATGACCAGCAATCCGTCTCCCGGGGTAATCCAACCCGTCGCGTCCGGTGCGCCATCGTTGTTCATGTCGAAGCGGGGTCCATCCTCGCGGGAAGTCAACTGAATGCCGTTGTGATCCAGATCCAGGACCAGTGGATCACCCGACGTACAGGTGGCCACCAGAACATAAGTACCGGCAGAACTGTCCGAAAGCGCGGCTGCGTCCAGATAATACGTTCCGGTGGTCCCAATCGTATAGGAAATCATCGAATTCAGACTGCCATAATCATCGTTGCCAGCCAGCGCGGATCCATTACTGTTATAAAGAGTCAAATAGGTATCGCCCACCGTGCCATCCCCAAACGGTGCCCCCTTGAGATCGAACTGATAGGTGCTCCCCGCTGTGAGGGAGACCGCATACCAGTCATGATCCCCAATATAATCCAGGATTCCGCTGACAGAACTGCCCAGGGCGATGGTGGCGGAAGTGCCGGTATTGGCGGCGATATCGTGAATCACGTTGATCGTCATCGTATAGGAGGACGCACTGCTCACCGTACCGTCATTCACCGTGAAGTTGAAAGCATCGTAGGCGGTTCCATAGGTATTGGCAGTCGGACTGAAACGCAAATGGCCGCTCTGAATATCGCTGTAGGTGAATACTTGACTGGCGGCGACATCCACCCAGGAACTGCCGTTATAGTAATCCAGGCAACTCGTTGAACCCGGATTGGTGATGGTAATCGAAGCCAGATTGTTCCCATCCACATCCGCGAACCCAAAGCTGGAGACCAACGGCAGGAATACGCTGTTTTCGTTGATGGTCACAGTCTGATTGGCCGCGGTCGGGGCATCGTTGACACCCACGACGGTCACGGTCGAAGTCACCGTGGAGCTGCTCTCGGCACCCGACCCGGCGGCATCGGCATCTGTGACACTCCAGGAGATGGTCCGGCTGGAATATCCAGCGGTGGGGGTTTCGCTGGTGGAAGAAAAGGTCACGGTGCGCAGGGCGGTTTGATAGTTGGCCAGGGAGGTGGTGCCAGACAGGGTCAACAGGCCGGTACTGGTATTGTAGAATGCGGTAATGCCGTTCTGCGCGCCAACCCACAGCACATCCCCGGCCGTGAACCCGGAACTGATCGACACCGTGGCACTGGAAATCTGGGTATCGTCGATATCGCTCACCACGATGGCGTCGTTGACGACCACACTGGAACCCCCTTCCGTATAGATCGCCGCAGTCGCGCTGGCCCCGTTCAGGGTCATGAGCACATTGTCCATGGCCGTCACGCGTGAACCTTCCACCCCCACGAAACCATACAGCGTGTTGGCCAATCCCACCGGATTGTTGGTGATCGCCGGTCCAACGCGTGTGACATTACCGGTATCGTCGGTCATGGTGTATTCGACCAGGAGAGACCCCAGGGTTCCACTGTTGTCGGAGTTATAAATCTTGAGATTCAAATCGAACCGACTGCTGTTGCTCAAAGCGGTCGCGGTCAGAACGAACCGGTACCAGTTGCCCACGACCAGATCGCCCCCCCAACTGAGAGGACTGGCGCCTCCCCCCGAAGACCCATCGACCTGAATCGAGCCATCGCTCAGGAAAGCACCCCCGCCTCCGTGAAACATCATGCCCAGATGCGAGCCACCCGGAGCCGCATAACTGCCCAGATTGGAATCCGGTGTCTGGGTCGAAAAACCGAGGGCGCCGTATCCGGAATTGTATTGATTCAGAAAATAAGCGGAGATGGAATAGACATTGCCGCTTACCCTGGCAAAGCCCTGCTTGCTGGTCCAGACCTGCTCCGAGCCTGAGGAGACGGCAATCCCCGCGCCTGAGCCCAACCCATCACTGCCAGACCAGGTAAAAGTGCCGGAGTAGGGTGAACTGAGATTGAAATTGTCGGAAAGCGCCGTGGAACTGGTAAAGGTTTGCGTGGCTCCAGGGGCTATGACCACAGGCGCGTCGTTGATACCGGTCAAATTGATGTTGATCGTGGTGCTGCCGGTCTGGGCACCGCCGCTGCCGCTGTTGCCCTGGTCACTGGCCTGGACGGTGATGGTGGCACTGCCATTGGCATTGGTGTTGCCTCGATAGATCAAGGAGGACAAGGCAGTGTTGATGGAAGTTCGGGAGCCGGAAAAAACCATACTGGAATCCGAACTGCCATCCCCGGTGGTAAAGGTCAACCCGGAGGTGGAAGCCAAAGAAACCACCCCCAGGGTGGAATTCAAGGTGATTTGCATGGCGGAGATACCCGCATCCACATCGACGAGGGTCAGGCCGGTGATGCCCTTGTTGGTCTCTTCGTCTGCGTTTTGGGTGGACAGGGTGTTGAAGGAAGGCGCATCGTTGACCGAGATGACCGTCACGGCAATCGAATCGGAATCCGTCAAGGTGCCTCCGCTGCCCGAATTCCCCAAGTCGCTGGTCAACACGGTGATGGAAGCGGCACCGAAGGTGTCGCTGTTGCCCAGAAAGGTAACCGTGGCCAAAGCGGCATTCAACGCGCTTTTGGTGCCGGAGAAAATCATGGCGCCATCACCGATACCATCCCCACTGGTGAAGGTGAGACCGGTGGTGGTGGCCAGGGTCAACGCGCCGCCGAACGCTGACAGGGTGACCCGCATGTTGCCGCCCAGATCATCCGCATCGGCGATGGAGATTCCGGTGATGGCCAGATCGGTATCTTCATTCACGGTTTGGGCACCGGGAACCGTGTTGACCGGGGCATCGTTCACCCCCGAGAGGGTCACGGCGACCGTGGCGGCACTGGAGTCCTGAACGCCATCGTTCACCGTGAAGGTGAAGCTGTCCGAACCGGAGGCATTGGCAACGGGCGTGTAGGAATAGGCCCCGGTGGCAGAATTGGTGATGGTGACCGTTCCCAACGTACCCTGGGTACCCACGGAGTAAGTCAGAGTATTGCCTTCCGGGCTGGTGGCCACCAGGGTGCCGGTGACGGTCTGATCCTCGGTCACGGTCAAACTGCCCGCACTGGCCACCGGGGCTTCGTAGACATTGCTCACGGCGATGGTGACAGCCTGGGAGGCGGTCAGGCCATCCGCATCGGTGACGGTCACAGTGATCGCATAGCTGGATTGACTCTCATAATCCGCCGAGGCACCGAGAGTCACCGCGCCGGTGGTGGCATTGATGCTGAAAGCCGCCGCGTCGGTGCCGCTCAGGCTGAAGGTCTGGGTATCCCCCGCATCCGGATCCGTGGCCGTGGCGGTGTAGACCACCGTGCTGATGGCCGCATTCTCCGCCACGCTCCCGGAAACCGATGAGGTGAGGGTCGGGGTCTCGTTGACATCCACCACCGTGATGGTCACGGTCTGGGTATCGGTCAGGCCACCGGAGTCGGTCACGGTGACATCGATGGCATAACTGGATTGACTCTCATAATCCGCTTGCGCGTTGAGGGTCACCTCACCCGTAGCGGCATCAATCGTAAACGACGTTCCATCCGTGCCACCGAGGCTGAACGTCTGGGTATCGCCGGAGTCAACATCCGTGGCCGTGGCGGTGTAGACCACCGTGCTGGTAGCGGTATTTTCCACCACACTCGCCACACCCGCTGACGTGAGAATCGGAGTCTCGTTGACATCCACCACCGTGATGGTCACGGTCTGGGTGTCGGTCAAGCCTCCCGAATCGGTCGCGATCACATCGATGGCGTAGCTGGATTGGCTCTCGTAATCCGCCGAGGCATTGAGGGTTACCGCTCCCGTGGTGGCATCGATGGTAAACAGACTCGCATCCGTACCGCTCAGGCTGTAACTTTGGGTATCGCCGCTGTCCTGATCCGTGGCTACGGCGGTGTAGACCACCGTGCTGGTGGCCGCATTCTCCGCCACACTGCCCGCACCGGTCGAGGTGAAGGTGGGGGCTTCGTTGAGGTTAAAAACCGAAATGACCACGGAATTGGTTGCCGTCAGGCCACCCGCGTCGGTCACCGTCACATTGATGCTGTAACCCGAACGGCTTTCGTAATCCGCCGATGCATTGAGTCTCAACGCCCCGGTGGTCGCGTCCAGGGTAAACAAGGCTCCATCCGCGCCTCCCAGGCTATAGGTCAGGGTGTCGCCGGCATCCTGATCGGTGGCTTCGGCGGTATAGATCACCGTGGAGCTGGCGGCGTTCTCCACCGCGTAGCCGATCCAGAACGACAGGTTCCACGGCGCGTCGTTGACATCCAGAACCGAGACCGTCACGCTTTGACTGTCGGTCAAGCCTGCGGAGTCGGTCACAACCACATCAAAGGCATAACTGGACCGACTTTCATAATTCGCCGCAGCATTGAGGGTCACCTCCCCCGTGGTGGCGTCGATGGTAAACAGGCTCGCATCCGTACCGCTCAGACTGTAACTTTGGGTATCACCGCTGTCCTGATCCGTGGCTACGGCGGTGTAGACCACCGTGCTGGTGGCGGCATTCTCCGCCACACTGCCCACACCAGTCGAGGTGAAGGTGGGGGCTTCGTTGAGGTTAAAAACCGAAATGACCACAGAATTGGTTGCCGTCAGGCCACCCGAGTCGGTCACCGTCACATCAATGCTGTAACCCGAACGGCTCTCGTAATCCGCCGAAGCATTGAGTCTCAACGCCCCGGTGGTCGCGTCCAGGGTAAACAAGGCTCCATCCGCGCCCCCCAGGCTATAGGTCAGGGTGTCGCCGGCATCCTGATCGGTGGCTTCGGCGGTATAGATCACCGTGGAGCTGGCGGTGTTCTCCACCGCGTAGCCGATCCAGAACGACAGGTTCCACGGCGCGTCGTTGACATCCAGAACCGAGACCGTCACGCTTTGACTGTCGGTCAAGCCTGCGGAGTCGGTCACAATCACATCAAAGGCATAACTGGACCGACTTTCATAATTCGCCGCAGCATTGAGGGTCACCTCCCCCGTGGTGGCGTCGATGGCAAACAGGCTCGCGTCCGTACCGCTCAGACTGTAACTTTGCGTGTCTCCACCATCCGGATCCGTGGCCGTGGCGGTATAGACCACCGTGGAGACCGCCGCGTTTTCCGACACACTCCCGGTATTGGCCGAGGTGATCACTGGCGCTTCGTTCACATCCACCACACCGATGGTCACGGCCTGGGTATCCGTCAAGCCGCCGGAGTCGGTCACGATCACATTAATCGAATAACTGGACTGGCTTTCGTAATCCGCCGAGGCTTTCAGGGTCACAACACCTGTGGCACCGTCGATGGTGAACAGCGCCCCATCCGTACCCCCCAGGCTGTAAGTCTGGGTATCGCCTCCATCCACATCCGTGGCCGTAGCGGTATAGACCACCGTGGAGACCGCCGCGTTTTCCGACACACTCCCGGTATTGG